>CAIUHT010000721.1 GCA_903898975.1 uncultured Planctomycetaceae bacterium | reverse complement strand
CTCGTGGTCTGGGGGGGCGAGTTTGGCCGGACCCCGCAGGGCGAACCGCGCGACATGCTGGGCCGCGACCACCACATTGACGGATACACCATGTGGCTGGCCGGGGGCGGAGTCAAACGCGGTGTGACCGTGGGCGAGACCGATGAGATTGGCTATTACGCGACCAAGGACCGAATCCACGTCCACGATCTGCAGGCGACCATTCTGCACCTGTTGGGGCTGGATCACCTCAAGCTGACCTACCGCTTCCAGGGGCGTGATTTTCGGCTCACCGATGTCGCCGGCGAAGTCTCGCCCCTGCTGCTGGCCTGAGCCATTCCACGCGGCGGGCGAAACCAGCCCGCGCGGTCTCTGTCCCAACGGTGGATGGGCCCCCGCATGGGCCCCCGGATGGTCCTCAGAGAGACCAGTGGCATTCATGCCGTTTCTGCCAATGGGGCTGACCGAGCGAGAGAGTCGCCACCCGCGAATCGCCCTGTTCGGGCCGGCGTTCTCATGGTGCCTCCATTCCGGCGCGGCGCTGGCTCGCCCCTCGCTGCCACATGGGCCTTTCCACAACGCCTCCACTCGCGGTATGAAGGGGCTGCGCTGTCCCTCGCAAGTTGTGGCGCACGGGCTCACCTGGGTCCGCCAGGCGACAAGGTCCGCCTGATTGCTGCTTGCGTTTCTCTGTGTCGTTTGCGTTCGTCCTCTTCCTCCTTCCCCGCGACCCCGCACTGTGACCACATCATCCGCCCCCGAGATTGTTCCCATTCGCCTCGGAGACCGCAGTTACGAGATTGTGATTTCCTCGGGCCAGCTGGCGAACATTGGGGACCTGGTCCGCGGGTGGTGCGCGGGTCGGGGAATCTCCCTCGGTGGCCGCCGCACGGCACTGGTGGTGACCGACGAACATGTGGTCGAACCTCACGGTCAACGGGTCAACGAGGCCCTGGCCCAGGCCGGCTGGATTTGCGACCTGGTGGTGCTGCCTGCGGGGGAAGGAACGAAATGCCAGGGGCAGGCGGGGCTCTTGTGGGACCGCCTGATTGCCCTGCAGGCCGATCGCAATGCCCTGGTGGTCGCGGTGGGTGGCGGAGTGATTGGTGACCTGGCCGGGTTCGCCGCCGCCACCTACGCCCGCGGAGTCCCCTTCGTCCAGGTGCCGACGACGCTGCTCTCGCAGGTCGACAGTTCGGTCGGGGGAAAAGTCGGAATCAACCATCCCCGGGCCAAGAACATGATCGGGGCGTTTCATCAGCCCCTCGGGGTGTGCATCGACACCGACCTGCTGACCACCCTCCCCGACCGCGAGTACCGCGCCGGATTGGCCGAGGTGGTCAAGTACGGGGTCATTCTCGACGCCGGTTTCTTCGAGCGACTGGAAGCGCAGATCGCCGGGCTCCGCGATCGCGACGCCACGGTGCTCCGCGAGGTGGTGGCCCACAGTTGCCGCCTGAAGGCGAGCGTGACCGAGCAGGATGAATTCGAGCGGACGGGAATTCGGGCGGCGCTCAACTACGGCCACACCTTCGCGCACGCCTTCGAGGCACTGGTGGGGTATGGCGAACTGCTGCACGGCGAGGCGGTTTCCATCGGGATGGTCTGCGCCAGTCGGCTGGCCGAGCGACTGGGCCGGATCGACGCCGAGGTCACACGCCGGCAAATCGCCCTGCTTGACGCGCTCCACCTCCCCACCCGCGTCCCCGCCAGTCCCCAGTTGGACAATCCCCGCATTCTCGACAAGATGCGACTCGACAAGAAAACGGTCGGCGGGTCGTTGCGGTTCGTGCTCCCCAGCCGGCTGGGTGCGGTCGAACTGGTCGCGGGAGTTCCACCCGAACTCGTGGCGGCGGTCCTCGATGATTCCCGCTGAAACCGGTCGCCCCACGCACCGCGACCTCTGCTAGAATGCAGGCGAGGGGCGATCACCGCGGGGGCTGCGCGGCCTGACCGCCCGTCCGCGTTGCGGCCTGGGCGACCAATGGGGACAGCCCCCGGAATTCGAAAAGGAGCGAGTGTGCCCACCTCGGGCGGGACGCCACCCGCACAGCGGGTCAGGTCAGCAGCGGCGCTCCCCGTCACCCCTCCGGTGACTGGGGCTGGCTCCGCCCGCACCGAGCGGGGCCCGGGAATGGCGGGCAGTCGCTCACCCGCGCACGCTCCGCACCCGGAGGACGATTCCTCCCCCCCCGAAAGCCGCTGGTGGCAGCGGGTCGTGGCCGGGCTGGCACTGGCCTGCTCGTGGATGCTGCGCAACCCCGGCTGGGGCGTTTCCATTGCCCTGCATGCGGCGGCGGCGGTGGTGGTCGGCTACCTGGTGGTACAGGCGCAGTTCGACACGCAGTCGAAGGGGATCGAGGCTCTCTTCAGCCAGCCCGGCGAAGTCATCGCCTTCGACCAGATTGGCGTGGAGTCGTCGATCAGCGTTCAGGTGGCCGACAGCCCCGTAACCCCACTGGTCGGGGTGGGCGAACCGGGAGGAGCGGGCGACGAAGCCGCCGACCTGACCGACCTCATGAACTCCGCCGGGAGTGGCTCGGGACAGTCGTCCGGAGATGGCCTCGAAGGGGGGGCCGAACAAGGCCTGGGGGCGGCGTTCTTTGGCAGCCAGGCGGCGGGCAAGACCTTTGTGTACGTCGTCGATATGTCGGGCAGCATGTACGGCCCACGGTTCGAACGGGCCAAGACCGAACTGTGCAATTCTCTGGGCAAGCTGACATCGCAACAGAAGTTCTACGTCTACTTCTTCAGCGACAAGACGCTGCCGATGATGGCCCCTCGGCCACCCCGGGGACTGTTGGCCGCCAGCAAGCCCAACCGCGAAAAGGCGACACGCTGGGTCAAGTCCCGTGAACCGGGAGGACTCACCAATCCGCTCCCCGCCCTCCGCCAGGCCCTCGAGATGAAGCCCGAGGTCATCTTCCTGCTGACCGATGGGGAAGTCGATGACCCGGCCGAGCTGAGAGAGCAGATCAAGAAACTCAACAAGTCAAAAACCACCATCCACACCATCGCCTTCGAAAGCGAAGAGGGGGAAGCGACCCTCAAGGCGATCGCCGAAGAACACAACGGCACTTATCGATTTGTGCGTTGATCTGCCGTGTGAACTGCACGGCGCTCGCCTGCCGTTTGACCGGTGAGAGATCTCCCCTGCGGGCTCGGCAGTCAGCCAGCCCCTTCGCGAGCGTTCAGTCCCCGGGGCAGCAGTTCGCCCCGGGGCCCAGCCGCGCGACTAACCCTCAGCGAGGCAGCGTTCCAGTTCCAGCATCTCAGCCTGACTCCCCGCCGCGAGCGGTGTCCGTTCGTGGATGCTGCGGGGCTGCACATCGGTGATCGCCTGCCGGCCGTTGGTCGCCCGGCCACCGGCCTGCTCCAT
>CAIUHT010000720.1 GCA_903898975.1 uncultured Planctomycetaceae bacterium | reverse complement strand
TACTTCTCGGTGCTGTCACTGGAAGCCCAGGAGGCGCTGGCCCGCGCCAGCGTCGAGGTGGCCCGCTCGCAACTCGAGTTTTCGACCGCCCAGGTCGAGTACTGCGAGATTCGCGCCCCTGAGACCGGCATGGTCATCGACCGCAAGATCGAGCCCGGGGCGACACTCGCCGCCCAATTCCAGACCCCCGAGCTGTTCGTCATTGCCCCCAACCTCCGCGAACGGGTCGACCTGCTCGCCTCGGTCGATGAGTCGGAAATCGGACTCATCCGCGCCGCTGGCGACCGCCAGTTGCCAGTCACCTTCACCGTCGATGCCTACGCCGACGCCCTGTTCACCGGCCGCATCGAAGAGGTCCGGATGAACGCCTCCACCACCCAGAACGTTGTCACCTATCCCGTGATCGTCTCTTCGACGAACCCCGACCTCAAGCTGCTCCCCGGCATGACCGCCAGCATCTCGTTCGAGGTCGATGAGCGGAAAGGTGTCACGAAGGTGCCCAACGCGGCATTGCGGTTCTTCCCGAACCCTCGCCAGGTCCGCCTCGCCGACCGCCCCCTGTTGGAGGGGGCCGCCCGCGGGGGAGGCAATCAGGAGGGGACCGATGAAGAGGGGCGGACTGTGCAGTCGGAACGCAGCCTGTCGGCGACCGAACGTGCCGAGCTAAGACGCAAGCGCAGCATCCGCCACGTCTGGGTCCCCGACGAAGGGGGCCTGCTGCGGGCCATCGAGGTCGAGACTGGCCTCTCCGACAGTCAGCACACCGAACTCACCCGCGGCGAAGTCAAGGCGGGCGACCGACTGGTCATCGGCCTGCAGCTCCCGGGCTTGGCCAATTGAGGGTCGGGGATCGGGGGTCGGGATTCGAGGTGGAGGGGGGAGGGGGTTTCGCCGGGACTGCGGCGAGGGTTGTGTGGTGAATGGGCCGCTGGGGCGTCAGGGTCGGTGGTGAAGCGACTGGGCCCGGGGTGCGCGGTGAGCGGTTTTTTGGATGGGCGTGTGGTTTGGGGCCACTCAGTGGTTTGAGGGCAGGGTGCGGGCGGTTCGGAAGCCGATGAAGTTCCGTCGCTGACCGGGCTGGATCGAGCCTCGGAAGCCACTGCGGATGAAATTCGGCAACCCGCTGAAGGCCCCGCCCCGCAGCACTCTCGGGACGCTCGGATCGAACCGCTCAATGGCGGTCCCGTCCACCCGCTCTTCCCCCACGGGAGTTCCCCGGGTGGAGTCCCGCACAAACGCCTCGTGGCACCATTCCGACACATTCCCCAACAGGTCGAACAGCCCCCAGTCGTTCGGTTTCAACGCCCCCACCGCATGCACGCCATCTTCACTGTTGGCGTGGTACCACGCATGCCGCGGCAAATGCCACTCGGTCCCTCCGTAGGGACGTGCCGTGGTGGTTCCCGCCCGGCACGCCACTTCCCACTCGGCTTCAGTCGGCAGGCGGTATCCGCTCCGCTCCAGCGCCCCCTCGACTGGCATCCAGACCCCCTCCCGCTCGGCATAGCACCACTGCTCGGGTGGCAGCCCCTCCCGGGCACTCAGCCAGTTGCAGTATCGCACCGCGTCGAACCAGTTGACCTGCATCTGCGGGGAACGCGGGTCGGCTCCCTCGGCTGGCGGGGCGTTGGGCTCGGTCGCCCGCAGAAACTCGGCGAACCGCTCCACCGTCACCTCGGTCTGCTGCAGCGCAAACCGTCGGTCGATTCGGACCCGATGGCGGGGTTCTTCTTCACCCCGACCCCGCTCACCCGGTGGTGTCCCCATCTCGAATTCCAGCGGACCCAGCAGCGTGTAGCTGTCGCCATGCCGCGCGATGTACCAACCGGGCGACGCCGCCAGGGGGGGAACGACCCCCACCTGTGCGGGCGGAACCTCCGCTGGGGCACCCCCCCAGCGTTCGCTCAGCCACAGGGCGGCTGACCGGACCCCGGCCTCGGAACCAGCCATCAGCCAGCGGGTCACAGCCGGTTGTTGCAGCAGACTCTGCCGCTCTTCAGAGGTCAGGCGGTCGCGGTATCCCTCGAGGGCCAGCAGCACTGCCGAGGCGACGGCGGGATCGACCTCAGCCTCCAGCCGGTCGAGCAACTGCCGGTGGGGGACGCCATAAGCGGGCAGATCGTGAATGAGCGCGGTCCGCAGGCGACGATCGCCCGGGACGAAACTGGTCCCGGCCAGATCGCGCCAGAGAGGCTCGGCATCACCTAGCAGTGCCAGTCCCAAAGTGGCGCGGGCCAGCCACCCGGCGCGGGCATCGAGTCGGGCCTCGCCCGCCTGCCCGGTACCGCCGGCCACCACGCTTCCCGCAGCGCCTGTACCATCGACTGCACCAGCAACCTCACCACCGGGGACCTCTGCACCATGGTCTGCCGCATCACCACTGGCCAGTGCGTCCCGCAGCAGTTGCCGGGCGTCGTCACGGTGTCCCTGCAGCGGCGGGAGGAGCACCGCCGCAGTTGTCGGGTCGGACCGCAGCCAGGCCTGCGTCAGCAACCGGGGGTTGTCGAAGGCGAATTCGACCAGGGTTTCCGCGGCGAACTGCCGGGCGACCGAACCGGGCGGGCTGGCGAGGAACGCGTCCAGCACGGGTTGGCCCAGGTCGGCGGCGGCCGGTCGCAGCTGCGTGCGCCAGGCGACCAGTTCGCCCACGGGCAGCCGGAGCAGGTGCTGAACCAGGAACGGACCGAGTCGCGGCCAGCGAGGGTCACCGGCGGTGGGCCCGGCCAGGGCGCACCCGCAGCGAAACCGTTCGTCCGGCCGCAGGGTCTCGTCGAGCGCGCGACTCCAGAGACTGTCGAGCTGCTCGGGCCCGAGATGGGGTGAGACCGCTTCGTGCACGACGGGAAACAGCTCGACGGGCAGCGTTCCGAGCGAGTCGATCAGTGGTTTGACCTGCCCGGCATCATCTGTCGCCTCAAGCAGCGCGAGGCGGGTGACCACTCCTTCGCCCGACCCGTTTCCTGTCAGTGGGGTTGCCCCACTGTTGGCGAACTCGCCGCCTGCGGTCTGCGTGTCCAACCGTCGGCGGAGTTCCTCGGTGACCTGCGAACGCAACTCGACCTGCCCCAGTCGGGCCAGCAGCGCGGGGACCTGGCCGGGGCGCGAGACCGACAGCTGCTGCACCAGCCCCCGGGCTGTTTCGACAGCCCGCACCCGTTCGACCGCCTGGAGGCCCAGTGACACCGCCAGCCCGGTCAGCAGCAGGCTGGCGACCAGCCCCGCGCCCCACGCGCCGTGCACCTTGGCCGCCTGCGTCAGCATCCGCCGCTCGGGGAGTGTCCGCCGGTCCGCCTCGGTCCGCCGCCTGATCGACAGGTGCTCGAGCACCGTCGGCAGATTGCGGTTCTCGGGACGTTCGTTCCAGAGTTCCGACCGTTCGGCCAGCAGCAGCTCGGCCCGCCCCCGCGGAGTCTCGCGCTGTCGCAGCGTGAGCCAGTCGCGCAGGCTGTGCACCAGGTAGTCGTGGGCAAGCTGGAAAAACCGGGTCGCTCCCCCGGTTGGGGTCGTCTCGGTCCCTTCGCCCGGCGAGATCAGCTTGAGATCGCTGTCGAGGATCTGCAGCACCTCTTCAAGGCGTGCTGGGTCGGTCTTCGCCCCGACCGCCTCGGCCAGTTCGGCGACCGATTGCATCCGGCCCTTGATATTCACCCCGACCGCGGGGAGGAGGGACCGCAGTACTGCGCGACACGGCTCTTCCAGGGCGCGGTAGCGGGGGTTCGCCGAGCGCGAGTTGAAGGTCTCTTCCAGGAAGTTCCGACCCAGCCCGCGGGTTCCCCCCACTTCGACCAGTGTTTCGGGAACCCAGCGACGGTGTTTGACCATCTCCGCGAACAGTGCCAGCCGGACCGAGATCACCTGGCCTTCGTTCGCCAGCCCCTCGGCGACCTGCCGCACGAACTGTTCGTTCTCTGCGCTCAGTTCGGCCGGGGCGAGCGGGAGGCGGCCGAAGGCCCGGCCAAACCGCACCAGCACGGTCCGGGCATGGTCGATGTCGAACAGGTCGACGGTGCGGAAGTTCTGTTCCTGCACGATCGGCAGGTCGAGCGCCGCCATGAACCGCGAGGCTCCCATCGCGAAGTCGTCGCGGACGAGGATCACCGCCTGCAGGGCCGAGCCATCGCATTCCCACAACGCGGCCAGCAATTCGGAATCGGCGACCACTTGATGGGCCAGCAGCCATTGTTCAAACTGGTCGATGAACAGCACCAGCTTGCGGGCCCCGGGCTCGCGGCCCCGCCGGCGGACAAACTGCAGGGCGGCGGCGAGTCCCGCGTCGGGCGGGAGTTCGGGGAGTTCCTGCCGCAGCGCCTTCAACAGCCGCGACTCGGTCTCGGT
>CAIUHT010000719.1 GCA_903898975.1 uncultured Planctomycetaceae bacterium | reverse complement strand
GGCTCCATGCTGTTCACTGGGGTGGATTCTGAATTGAGCTTCCTGGCCCAGACTCCCAAGAGCACCCTCGCGGTTCCCAGTTCGACCAATACCGCCAATGAGAGTGTCAGTTTCGCGACCGCTCCCTGCTGGGAGACCGGGGACGCCGTCAGGTTGACGGCAACTTCCGGTGGACTGTCGGCCTCAACGACCTATTACATTCGCGTCTCGGGAAGCGAATACAGTTTCTATCTCTCGGCCGCTGCCGCGATGGGTGTCTCTGTCTCGTCGACGCTGCCCGTCAACCTGACCGGTCCCGTCACCTCCGGCATCTACCTCAGTCAGCGCGTAGTTTTCCCCGAGGCTCATCGCTGGACCACGGGAACGGTCGTCCGCATGTTGGGCGGAACCACCCCCTACTATGCCCGGGTTTTCAATTCCAACAGCATCAGCCTGCACACAACAGCAGCCGATGCCGCCAGTGGAACCTCCCCACTCGCGCAGGGCAGCAATCCAGCGACGCCGATCTCCCCGCTGTTCAACATGTTCTGTGTCGATCGCGATCGGATTGTGCTCGCCAGGAATTACACGAGCCAGGTCTTCTCCAGCTATTCGGTCAACCTGTTTCCGGACACCA
Organism: uncultured Planctomycetaceae bacterium; assembly: GCA_903898975.1. GTDB lineage: Bacteria > Planctomycetota > Planctomycetia > Planctomycetales > Planctomycetaceae > UBA10511. The sequence continues at coordinate 1,141 of CAIUHT010000719.1, read as the reverse complement.
CTTTCGCTCCCAAAGACTACTTCGGGGTGCAGGACCAGGCCCTGGCTCCCAATTCGGTCGTGACAATCAGCACGGCCAACACGACCAGTGGAATTCTCGCCAGCTCCGCCTCCCATGGTCTTCCAACCGGGACTGCCGTCCAACTGACAAGCGCTGTGCCGGGCCTGTCCACCGGGGTGGACTACTTTGTTCGATCGGTGGCCAGCACCACCCTCACACTGCACGCCACCGCGGCCGATGCCCTGAACAACGTGGGGGTGATCAAGCCGACCACGACGGGTGGTTTCACCATGTTCCCCTCCCTGTCGGTCAAAATGGCGGGCTCCCCCGGCAGCGCCACGACCTCGGCGGGAGAAGTGGGTCGTCCAGGGATCGCGTGGCCCACGGGAACCCGGGTTCAGATTGACACGGCAACCGGCGGCCTGCAGACCAACACGAACTATTTCGTGAGGTTCCAGGGGAACCAGGTCTTCAGCCTGCACGCCTCGCGCAACGACGCCGTGAACGGTAACAACCCCATTCGCATCACCTCGGGAATCGACAGCACCGCCCGCTTCTTCGTCCCCGAACGAATTGTCGAATGGACCGAGAACCTGGATGCCGTCAACTGGCTGCTGAACCAACCAATCCTCAACCAGCTCTCCACGCCCATCACGCCCACGGGGTACACCGCCACCTCGATCACGCTTACGAGACACACGCTTTCCAGTGGCGATCGTTTCCGGGTCACGGCCCCCACTGGCGATCTGGTCCCCGGGCAGGATTACTTCTTCCGGAAACTCGACGACAACACGCTCGCTGTTTACGACACTCTCTCCGATGCCACCGCCGGAACCAGTGCCGCCACTGGGCCCCTCACCATTGTCGACGCGTCGGGGAACCTCGCCGCACAGCTCCAGTTGTATTACACCTGGGTCGATGTCGAAGAAGCGGTCTGGTCGCTCATCGAGGATTATTCCTCGGGCTATGGCTACGGCAACGGAGCGAACCTCGCCGGGATTCAGCGGGTTTCGGAAATCATCACCTACGTCGGGGCGAACATCCCGCTGTTTGACGCCTCGGTGGACTTCGTCCCTGGACGCGGACAGTCGGTCGTGCTGCTGTCCATGCCCTACGAGGTCACCGCCACCGGTGAAAGGAT
>CAIUHT010000718.1 GCA_903898975.1 uncultured Planctomycetaceae bacterium | reverse complement strand
GTGCCGGCGGTTGAGTGTTCCGGTTCGGTCGGGGTGATGAGGCGGGCTTCCCGGTCGAGAATCCGCAGGAGGGTGTCGAACTCGGCGGGACGCCGGCGGTAGTCGGCTGCCTCCAGAAGCTGCTGATAAGACCGCATCTGCCCCTTGATGTCGCTTCCCACCTCAGGCAACAGGGCCCGCAGCACCCGCTGTGCCCCCGCCTTGTGCATTCGATGGGCGGGCGGAGCGGTCTTGGCACTGAATGTCTCGTCGAGGAAGGCGACTCCCACCCCTCCCTGTTGGGCGACCTCATCGAGCTTGGCCGGGGTCCACGGACGGTTCTTCAGCATCTCGGCGAAGACCGCCAGCCGGACGCAGGCGACCGTCTCCCCGTCGGCGAGCTCGCGCACGGCACGGGTGAGAAAGTCCTGCTGCTCGGCGGTCGGTTTTTCGGGCTCGGCGGGAAGTCGTCCATGGGCCCTGCCAAACATCGCCAGGACCCTGCGCGCATGGTCGAGATCGAAGAGGTCGACCGACTCCATGTTGCCGCTGTCGAGAGGCACCTCGAGTGCCTCCATGAAGCGGGTGACCATCATCCAGAAGTCTTCCCGAACCAGCAGCAGCGCCTGCACGCCCACTCCGTCACACTGCCGCAGGGCGAGGGCCAGCGATGTGCGGGCCAGGTTCGGCCGTTCATGCAGCCACTGTTCGAACTGGTCGATGATCAGCACGATCTTGCGACCCCGCCACCCCTTCCGCTCGCGCAGCTGGGCAATCCACTCGACGAGGTTCTCTTCGCCGGCGAGATCGGGACAGGCGCGGGAAAGGGCCTTCAGCAGTCGGCCCTCGGTGTCGTGGGGGGTTGCCTCGATGTAGAGAGGCAACACGGTGGACGACAGCCGGGGGAGCAGGGCTGCCTTCACGAGGCTCGATTTCCCGCACCCCGAGGGACCATACATCACCCCCACGGGAAAGGTCTGGTCGGGGTCGCGCTGTTCGAGTCGCGTCTTCCAGAACGACACCTTGCGCGGCAGTCCATCCCGACCCCGGACCCCCGGCAACAGCTGCAGGAAGAAGTCGGCGTCGTCGGCCTCATAGCTGCGCAGGCCCCGGGGCACAACGACCGGGGCCAGACTGCTGCTGCTCGCCTGTGATACCGAGGTCGGGCCCTCACTGCTGAACACGGCACTGCCTGGCCCCGGACCCGCGGTCGCGAATGTGGTGGAGCCGGGATGGGTCGTCGCACTGGCCGGGGGGACCGGGCCGGCCTGGTGCGGGGCCGGAGCAGACTGCGATGGGGGTGCCGGGAGGGGCGGGCGTGGGTGGCCAGCACCGACCGATTCGCCGGGGGCGGTCTGGTCGAGCCAGAAACGCAGGTCGTCGACCAGCGCGGTCGCCGAGTCGTAACGGTCGGCCGCCCGTTTCTCGAGCAGTTTCAGGCAGATCCGCGACAACTCGGCCGGGACCCGGGGGTTGAGCATGCGGGGGGGCGTCGGCTCGTGCTCCTGGATGTCCTGGTCCAGTTCGCTGCCGTCGCCGAACGGCCGGCTGCCGGTCAGCAGTTCATACAGGATGACCCCGAGGCTCCACAGGTCACTGCGGCCATCGATCTTGTGGGTCTCGCCCCGCACCTGTTCGGGGGACATGTACGGGGCCGAACCAGCCCGTTGCCCGGCATGTCGCCAGCGATGGCTGCGGTGGAGCGAGAGACCGAAGTCGGCGACATACAGACGGCCCAGGCGATCGACGAGGATGTTTGCCGGCTTCAGATCGCGGTGGATCAGCTTGTGGGTGTGGGCGTACCCGACGGCATCGGCGATGGTGACCAGCCACTCGGCTGCCTGGCGGGGCGGGGGGGGCGTCCGCTCGACATGCTTTTTGAGGTCCACCCCGTCGATGTACTGCAGGGCGATGTAGATCTGGTCGTGTTCGAACTGGACGTCATGGACCCGCAGGATGGTGGGGTGCTCGAGCTGGGCGGCCTGCCGGGCCTCATTGAGGAACACCTCGCGGGCCGTGGCGTCAGAAAGCCGGTCGGGACGCGGCACCTTGAGGGCGACCCGCCGGTCGAGCAGCGTGTCGCGGGCCAGGTAGACGATGGCGAACCCACCGCGACCCAGTTCCCGTTCGACTTCGAACCGGCCAATCATCCTGGGGAGGGAATTCGCCGGCGTTTCCGGACGCGGTGGCGGGAACGAGGGAATTGTGGGGGGGGCGGTCCGGTGTTCGATCGACGTGCCAGGCAACTTCTCCCCGCGCGGCGGCAAACCTTCGTCGGGAATCGTGGATTGGGGGGCCGCGCAGACCTCGGTCCCGGTCAGTTCGTCCACGACGGCTGCATCGTGAGGAAAGCGTCGCCGGTAGTTGTCGAGATCCCAGGGGCGGCCCGCCTCCCGCAACAGGCTGCGCTCGGCCAGCAGCAGTTCACGCAGCAGGGAGGCCCGGTCGTTGACCGGGGCTTGTGTCAGGTGCTGCTCGATGCGGGGCAGATTCTGTCCGGTGGCGAGGCACTCGCGGAATTGCCGTTCGAATTCCGCAAGCCACAGCGCGATCCGCCGGCGGCGTTCCTCAACAGCAGCCTCGTTCCCGCCCGGAGACGAATTCACAGGTGCCTTCCCTCGCCAATTTTCACGACCATTGCCACGTCCCGGAGTCCACTGCCTGGCCCAATCGACGAGCACTCTGGAGAGAGACAACTCTCCCCACAGGCTTCCCGCCATCCACCTTTGATTTTAGCCCGAACAGGGAGAGGCGTGCCAGAATGGGGGCCGGTGGAATGACGGCCACGAGAGAACAGGACCGTGGAGAACCAGAACTCCAGTGATCGTGTGATTCAGCCAATAAACCCTGGCACCTGAATCTAAGCCAATGGCCCCAGGTGAGAGCGATGCGGATCGGAACCCGCCAGCCAAACTCTGGGGGTGTGACGGTGTGCCAGGTGCAGAAGGGGGGGAACTGCGAAGTCCGCGTTCGCGGAAGAAGACAGGCGAGGTGCCGAGCCAGGTCTGGCTCCCGAGTGTTGGTCGATCGCCGGGCGGAACCCGTGTCTCCATTTCGTCGATCGGGTGCGACGGCCCAGGCTGCCGCGAGAGGTCTCCCCTCTGCGCGGTGTGACTGCGGATGACCGTGACCAGTCCATGAAGACAGGGCAGTGGTCATCGGCGACTGGTCACCGGTCAGTGCCGCGGGCGACGGCGGGGTGGGGGGG
>CAIUHT010000717.1 GCA_903898975.1 uncultured Planctomycetaceae bacterium | reverse complement strand
GATCACGCCGGCCTTCAACAGATCGCCATACTGGGCGGCACGGGCGTCATAGCCGTAGTTCGGCTTGGCGACCTGCTTGACCTCGTCGGCCACGACGGCACCGTCGAGTCCCGAGTTCGAAGCAATCTGGCGAATGGGAGCCTCGAGGGCCCGGGCGATGATGTCAACGCCGATCCGCTCATCCCCCTTGACCTTCGCCCGCAGCGCCTCAACCGCGGGAATCGCCCGCAGGTAGGCCACGCCACCCCCAGGCAGAATCCCTTCTTCGACCGCCGCACGCGTCGCGTGCAGGGCGTCTTCCATCCGGGCCTTGGTCTGCTTCATCTCGGCCTCGGTGGCGGCACCCACCGAGATGATCGCCACGCCGCCGGTCATCTTGGCGAGTCGTTCCTGGAACTTCTCGCGGTCGTATTCACTCTCGGTGTTCTCGATCTGCCGACGGATCTGAGCCACGCGAGTCTGAATGTCGGTCGACTTGCCGCCCCCCTCGATGAGGGTGCAGGCGTCCTTCGTCACTTCGACCTTCTTGCACCGCCCCAGGTGCGCGACTTCGACCGACTCGAGCTTGACGCCCAGGTCTTCCGAGAGAAGCGTGCCACCGGTCAGCACAGCCATGTCGCCCAGCATCGCCTTGCGACGATCGCCAAAGCCAGGAGCCTTCACGGCACAGACCCGCAGCACACCCCGCAGCTTGTTGACCACGAGCGCGGTGAGGGCTTCCCCATCCACGTCTTCAGCGACGATCAGCAGGGGGCGACCGGTCTGCGCGATCTTCTCGAGCAGCGGGACCAGATCCCGCAGCGACGAAATCTTCTTCTCGTGCAGCAGGATGAAGCAGTCTTCCAGGATCACCTTCATCTCGGCCGCGTCGGTGACGAAGTACGGCGAGATGAAACCCTTGTCGAACTGCATTCCCTCGGCCAACTTCAGGGTCGTGCTCGAGCCCTTCCCCTCTTCGACGGTGATCACACCATCGCGCCCGACCTTCTGCATCGCCTCGGCGAGCAGGTCGCCAATGCCGCGGTCATTGTTCGCCGAAATCGCACCCACCTGGGCAATCTCTTCCGGGCTGTCGACCGGCTTGCTGGCCGATTTGAAGTGCTCGATGGCGGCAGCGGCCGCCTTCTCGAGACCGCGACGCACCACCGTGGGATTGGCCCCCAGCGAAATGCTCCGCAGCCCCTCGGCGTAGATCGCCTTGGCCAACACGGTGGCGGTGGTCGTCCCGTCGCCCGCGATGTCGCTGGTCTTGGTGGCCACCTCGTTGACCAGCTTGGCGCCCATGTGCTCGAACGGGTCATCGAGTTCGATCTCCTTCGAGACCGTCACGCCGTCCTTGGTCACCAGCGGATTGCCAAAGTTCTTGTCGATGATCACGTTGCGACCGGTCGGTCCCAGCGTCACAGCGACCGCATCGGCCAGGGTGTTCACCCCGCGCTGCAGCTTCAGCCGGGCGCGGTCCTCAAAAAGCAGTTGCTTGGGCACGAGTCGACTCTCCTAGTTGAACCGCCTGGAAAAGCTTCAGAATCTGTCTTGGCTGGCCGTCCCGTTACAGGACTGACCAGGCTACGGATGACCGGCTGGGGGTCAACCGGTTGGCTGGCGAAGGGCTGGGTGAGGGCCAGGGCGGGGATCTGCAATCGATCCCCGCCTGCGCTCGTCCCACTCAGGCCAACTTGGCCAGGATGTCGCTCTCGCGAAGGATCTTGACCTCTTTGCCGTCCACCTCGATGTCGGTGCCGCCGTACTTGCTGAACAGCACCTGATCGCCCACCGCGACGCTCAGCGGGCAACGCTCGCCCGTCTCGAGCAGCCGGCCCGGGCCGACCGCCTTGACGGTCCCCCGCTGGGGCTTCTCTTTCGCGGCGTCGGGCAACACGATGCCCCCCGCGGTCCTCTCTTCGGCTTCGACAGGTTGCACGACCACCCGATCATCCAGCGGCTTCAAAGTCATCTCGTCAGACTCCCGTTTCAAAAAGCGTCGCACCACCTGGGGCGACTTGGTTGATTGCCTGGGACGTGGTTACACAGGAAATGAGCAGGACCACTCGCGGGGATATGGTGAAGTCTTCCACCAGTGACCGGGGCATTGCCACCGGTCCCCCGCCGGGCCTTACATGCCCATATCCATGCCGCCCATCCCACCCATGCCGCCCATGCCACCCATCCCTCCCATGCCGCCCATTCCACCCATGCCTCCCATCCCGCCGTCGTGGTGATGGTCGTGGTGGCCGTCTTCTTCCTTCTTGGGCTCGTCGACGATGATGGAATCGGTCGTCAACATGAGGCAGGCCACGCTCGCCGCATTCTGTAGCGCCGAACGGGTCACCTTGCAGGGATCGACAATCCCGGCGTCGAACATGTCGCCGTACTTGTCGTTCAAGGCGTCGTAACCGTGGGTCTTGGCCTTCTGCTTCTTCACATTGTTGGCCACGACCGAGCCATCGAGGCCGGCGTTGGTCGCAATGTACCGCAGCGGAATGTCGAGCACATTCTGCACAATCTTGGCCCCGTAGGCCTCGTCGCCATGCAGATTCAGCTTCTCGATGCTGCCGCCACACCGCAGCAGGGCTACGCCACCGCCAGGGACAATGCCCTCTTCCAAGGCAGCGCGAGTCGCGGCCAGGGCGTCTTCAATCAGGTCCTTCCGCTCCTTCATCGCGGTCTCGGTCGCCGCTCCGACGTTGATCTGGGCGACACCCCCCGCCAGCTTCGCCAACCGCTCCTGCAGCTTTTCGCGGTCGTACTCGCTTTCGGTCTCCTTGATCTCGCGACGGATCATCTCCGCCCGGCCTTCAATCTCGTCCTTCGAGCCGGCACCCTTCACAACGGTGGTGTTCTCGGCGTCGATGGTGATCTTCTTCGCAACCCCGAGGTCACCCAACTCGACATTCTCGAGCTTGATACCCAGGTCTTTGAAGATCGCCTTGCCCGCCGTCAGCACGGCGATGTCACCCAGCATGGCCTTGCGACGATCGCCATATCCGGGAGCCTTCACGGCGGCGACGTTCAGGATGCCCCGCAGCTTGTTGACCACCAGGGTGGCCAGGGCCTCGCCCTCGATGTCTTCGGCGATGATCAGCAGCGGAACGCGGGCCTTC
>CAIUHT010000716.1 GCA_903898975.1 uncultured Planctomycetaceae bacterium | reverse complement strand
CGTGCCCGTGTTGGTGGTGACGCCAGACTTTCTCGGGCCATTTTCGCAGGCGGACCTGGAGCGAGCGGCGGCGGGACTGGCGGAGGCGGGTGAGCGGGCGCGATCACGCCGGGTGCGGCTGGCGCTCGAATTTCAGGCCCGCGGAACGTTTCTGACCAACATCGAAACCGCGGTGGCATTCACGCAGTCGATTGGCCATCCGCAGGTGGGAATCTGCCTGGACGCCTTCCACTACGCGGTCGGCTCGAGCAAGAGTGAGGACCTGGCCTGGCTGACGCGCGAGAATCTATTTCACGTGCAGTTGTGCGACGTGGCGGACCGGCCGCGGGAACTGGCCGCGGATGCCGACCGGATTTTGCCCGGCGAGGGGGATTTTCCCCTGGCCCCGCTGGTCAATCACCTGCGGAGCATTGGGTACGACGGGTGCGTGTCGCTGGAGTTGTTGAATCCGCGTTTTTGGCCGATCGCGCCGCAGCAGTTTGGTGAGATTGGCCTGACGGCACTGCGGATGGCGTTGGGGCAGGCCAGTGGGGGGACAGCCCGTGGCCGAGAAGGGGCACGCGGAGGCTGAACAAGTTCTGCTGGCGATACGGGAGAATGTCGTCGCCAGTGGTGTGTGATAACGCCGCGAACCTGGCGACCCTCACCGGCGGGCGCTCAAGTCGAGGGGGCCTGGTTCGGGTCATCCACGATCTGCAGCAGCGTGTGAAACTTGCCCGGGGCCTTCAGGCGAGTGACGACAGTCTCGGACCAGGTGTGCAATCCGAGCGCGGCACGACCACTCTGGGGGGTCTGCAGTGAGCGGTAGCAGAGCAAGTGCTCTGTGCCACACTGCCAGCGGGCCGCCTTGGCGACGTGGGCCGGAACAATCTTGCGGTCTTCGGAGACAGTGACGGGGCACCAGGTCGCCGGTTTGCGGGTTCGCTTGGGGTTCCAATCGAGCAGCAACGGGGCCCAGGTGGCCCCACCCGTGAATTGTCTGCTCCAGTGGAGTTGGCCAGCGGAGGCCTTGAGGTTGCCTCCGGGAGGGCGGGTGCGGTCGGACTGCAGGCCGAGGGGAAAAGTGCGGACCTTGATGGGGCGTCCCGCGAGGACGACTTCGAGTGGGGCCGTGCCCGACTGCCCGATGATGTGGTCGGCGAGTGCCAGGCTGGCCGAGTACGAGTCAAAGGGGCTGGGCGTCGGCTCATCGCTGACCACGGCGTCGGCGAGGAGGGCAAACTGATGGCGGCGTTCGACGAAGAGCATGCGGTCGATGCGCACCCCCTGATCGGTCATCAGTTGCACTTCGAGGTAGTCGCCGTCGGCGTCGGACTCCCAGCAGGCGTGCTCCCAATCTCCGTGCAGGGGAAGTTGCTGTCCGTCCGGGCCGGTCAGTTCACCGCGCCAGGGGCCGGCGAGCACGTCCCGACCGCCGACTTCCAGGCGGAGCAGAGGTTCGGGGTGATTGAGATCGACATGCAGTCGATCTTCACCGCATACAAGAACAGCGAGACGCCGATCGATGGAATAGCGTCCACGCGGAGGACGGGTGGTGTTCCGGGATTTGCCCTTGGCTCGCGAGGTGGATCGCGCGCGGGAGGTTGCCGAAGTTCGCCCGGGTTTGTCCGGCTTGGGAGAGCGATTCATGAGTGACCGATGTCTGGAGACGGAAGAGAGGGTCGAGGCATCCGGTGGGAGATTTTCCAGAGGCTAACAAAAAGTCGTGTCAATGGGGAACCACACCGACCAGGGGAGGGTCTCAACGGGACGGGAGGCTGGTGGGTGGGAGGGGGCGATGCAGGCTGGTGGGACGTTCGTGACGGACGCGCCCGGAAGATCGGCAGCGATGGTCTGGACCAGCATTGGGACGAGCTCCCGCGAGTTGGGCGAGAGGCAGTCCCATCGGACGCGGTGGGGGTTCCGGAGAGTTTCCAGGCGGGATGTGGCGCGTGTGACTGGTTGGCAGTCAGGGGGGCGGAGAGGCGAATGAACCGACTGTTTTTGGCGAACCTGTCGTGCGAAGCGGACTGGGCCCGAGCGTGGCAGCGGGAGCGGGGTGTCGGTGGGTTGCGGGCGGGGAGTGGTCTTAAACCCATGGCAGGGGCGATGAGAGGGCCAGGCTTACCAGCAGGTCTGCAGCGGGCCATGCAACAGGAGGGAAATCTGCAATCGGTCTGGTTGGGGCTGATGAGTCCTGGCGATCAGGTGCTCGACAGGCGAGAGGGGTGGGATGGGAGAAGTCGCCGGAACCCTGGTCGGGATCGAGGACTGGGGATCACTGAAGCAAGAAGGGTCGAGGGCGAGCGGGGGAAGTTCGGGGGCGACGCGAACGTGGTCGGCTCGAGGGAATTGATTGCCTGGGGGGCGACAGAGGATGCGCGCCGCTTGTCGGAGGAACTGGGGTGTGTGTGGCGTGGAGCAGATCCTGCCTTGGCGATGCGATTCAACCAGCGGAGTGAGCGTTTTCAGATCGAGGAGGAACTCGAATTCACGCTGCCGGGAAGTGTGCTGATCCACTCCTGCGAAGAGCTGAAGCGGGCGCTCTCGCGCGACTATGGGAGAGAGAAGGGGTGGATTCTGAAAGCGAACTTCGGGATGTCGGGAAGAGAGGCGATTCGCGGACGGGGAGCGTGCCTGACGATTCCCCAGGTTAGATTCTGCGAGTCGCGGTCAGCTCTGACGGGTCCGCTTGTATTGGAGCCGCTGCTGACACCGGTCGAAGAGGTGGGCGTGCTGTGGGAGGTTTTAGCCGGGGGAGTCGCTGAGTTTCAGGGAATGGCTCGGCAGTGGGTGGTGGGGGGAACCTGGCGGGGATGTCTGTTTTTCGATTCGGACCATCAACCCGCTTATTGGGAGGAGGCGATCGAGAGCACAGCGCGGGTCACCGAGAAACTGGCCAGTGCTGGCTATCGTGGACCACTGGGAATCGATGTGATGTGGCATCGAGATGCACGTGGGGACATGGCGTTGCGCCCCCTCCAGGATCTCAATGCTCGCTGGACCATGGGCCGAATGGGCCTGGCTTGGTGGAAGCGGCTGGGAACTCCGCCTGCGGGAGCTTGGATTTGGGGCAGCCAGCGCGAAGCCCGGAGTGATTGTGCGGTTGAAGTCGAGGTTGCGAACTGGCTGGGGCCCGATTGGCGGGTCCAGAGGCGGGTAGCGACGGGCGACTCAGCAAAGCGGGATGGGCATTCCGAGGCGGAATGCGGGCCGCTGTTTGTTGCGTTCGAGCCAGTCGTGGCCTGACGCGGGGACCGGTGGGGACCGCAGAAGCCGGTAGGGCGCGTAGCGGAACGGCGCCTGGGACTGGAAGGCGGGGGTGGCTGCGGAATTTTTCCGCACACCACGGGGTGGTTACTTTGAAGCCACTGGGATGCTGGTTCGGTGGTTCTGGCGTAGCCTTCGCAGTCTGTCACACGCGAGTCTAGCCGAGCAAGAAATGCTGAGGGGGTAGTTCAGGGGCGGGTTGGAACTAAGCCGAGCGAGGGAGATTCGAATTCGACCGGAAGGCCCATCGAGTTGTTTCGGAAACTGAGAGAGACGGCTGAGACGCCAAACGGGTAGCCGTTCCGGCGGTAGTTCGCTGCGTCTCTGGTGGAGTTGCTGGGCCGCGACAGTGATCGAGATCGGGGGAGGAGGCACTCAACCGGTGCTGATGGCTGCAACAATGGAGAGCGGGTACGGCCCGTGGTTCGGGGCGAAAGTTGACGAAAAATTCAGCACCCCTTGCCTAGCGATGCGACAAGCTGGCCAGGGTGGATTCAGGGCGGGCGGATGGGTAAACCGCGAAAGGATGTCGGGAATCGATGCGGAAATGCCCTGTCGCCGGCTGAGAATTCAAGGGAGGTTTCACTTTTTCGTCAGAGTGGTATGGCAGTCGCATTCAGGGAGATTGGCCCCCGTTGTGGCGTGGAGGGCTGAGACAACTGGCGCTGTTGTCTGCGCCTGTTCCCTGGCTTGAGGAAGAATCATGAGAGCGACATCAACGGGCCGGCCATTTTGGCTGCTGACAGTTTCCCTGGCGTTATGGAGCAGTGTGTCGCTGATGGCTCAAGAGCCACCCGCGACTCCCGCGCCGGGCGAGGCGCCGCCTGCTGCCGATGCGGCAGCACCCGCAGCCCCCCCCTCGAACCTCCCCCCTTACATGACGGGAACAAGTCCCGACCCGGCAAAGCCGCTGTGGCCAGACCCAACCGGTGCGAATGCCGGCTACTGGACGACTCCCTCGGCAGGGCCATTGGGTGACGACGATCCGGCGAAGCGGACACCAGCCGATCTCTACGACCGGGTCTCCCACAACCTGTTTTCAATCAACATGATCTGGGTGTTGATTGCCGGCGCGCTGGTCATGTTCATGCAGACTGGCTTCGCCCTCGTGGAAGGTGGATTGTGCCGAGCCAAGAATTCTTCGCACACGTTTGCGATGAACCTGATGGTCTACCCGCTGGGATGCCTGGCGTTCTACGTTTACGGGTTCGCCTTGGGGTGGGGCAACTGGTGGAACGCCCCTGTGGCACCAGGTTGGTATTCGCCGCTGGGTCCGGGCACTTCGCTGTTGAACTCGGGATTCGCCCTGACCATCGGCGGCAAGTCCTACGGCCTGCTGGGACTGAAAGGTTTCTGCCTGGCTGGCATGGACGACGTAAGCGTGTTGGCGCTCTTCTTCTTCATGATGGTCTTCATGGACACGACCGCCACGATTCCGACAGGTACGATGGCTGAGCGGTGGGCCTGGAAGAATTTCTGCCTGTTCGCCCTGTGGGTAGCACTGCCCTACTGCATCTTCGCCAACTGGGTGTGGGGTGGTGGCTGGCTTGCCCAGATGGGGTTGAACTGGGGATTGGGTCACGGTGCGGTTGATTTCGCTGGATCAAGCGTGGTGCATGCGATGGGTGGAGCGATCGCGCTCGCTGGCGGAATTGTGATCGGCCCGAGAATCGGCAAGTACATCAACGGCAAGCCTGTGGCGATCCCCGGTCACAACATCCCCTTCGTGATTACCGGGACCTTCATTCTGGCGTTCGGTTGGTTTGGGTTTAACGCGGGCTCGACCCTGTCTGGAACCGACCTCCGGATGTCGACCGTGGTGGTCAACACGATGTTGGCCAGCGTGACGGGAGCGATCTCCTGCATGCTGTACATGATGATGACCGGGATGAAGCCTGATCCGTCCATGATCTGCAACGGCATGCTGGCCGGTCTGGTTGCGGTGACGGCTCCTTGTGCGTTCATCGATACCTGGGCTGCCTGTCTCATCGGAGCGGTTGCCGGTGTGCTGGTTGTGTGGAGTGTCGTCTTCTGGGACAAGGTCGGGCTGGATGATCCTGTGGGTGCCGTCTCTGTTCACGGGGTCAATGGCGTCTGGGGGACGCTCTCGCTGGGCCTGTTTGCCAACGGCAAGTACGGGGCGGGCTGGAACGGAGTTGTCCGCGAATCGATGGTGCAGTTGCATGGCACCGACGGCGTGCGGGGGCTGTTGTTCGGCGACTCCTCGCAGTTCATCGCTCAGCTGATTCAAAGCGTCACTGTGATTGTCTTTGGATTCGTGATGGCCTACGTCTGGTTCAAGGTCAGCAACCTGATCACTCCGATCCGAGTCCCCAAGGAGGATGAGATCGCAGGATTGGATCTACCCGAGATGGGTGCCTTGGGCTACCCCGATTTCTCCCTTCGCCGGGAGTAGGAATTGAGTCTGTGGACCGACCGGCCGGGTGGCACAGCTTCACCCGGCCGGTTTTAGTCCTCCCGAATGGAAGACTGAACTACCCCAAAAGTAGCTCCCGTCGGGCGCTTGGCCTGGCCAGCGGCAGCAAGCGGTTCTGGAATCATTGATTTCAGCCCAGCGAAACTGCACTCAGAGCCTGCTGAAAACTGAGCACCCATGCAGTCCGAATTCCCACACACCGGGCCTCACTCAGGCGTGGAATTCAGCTGCGTCAATATCTGGTTGAACCCAGGCCACGTTGCCGAGGGTTCGCATCGGGACATGCCTGTGTGCAGTCGATCCCTGAGGATAACGGCTCATTGTGCACAGCCCGAGTTTCCTCCCCTTCCAAATCCGCAGGTCATGGCGATGAGCCGCGACCGCACCAGCGACTTTCCATTCTCTTGCAGAAGCTCTGAGCATCATGAAGAAGATTGAAGCCATCATCCGGCACTACAAACTCGAGGAGGTCAAGAATGCACTCACCTCAAAAAACATTGTGGGCATGACCGTGACCGAAGTGCGTGGCTTCGGCCGGCAAAAGGGTCACAAGGAGACCTACCGCGGTGCCGAGTACACTGTCGATTTCATGCCAAAAGTGAAGGTTGAGATTGTCGTCGCCGATGAGCAGGTCTCCGCGGTCCTGGAGACGATCACGCAAGCCGCGCGGACCGGTTCGGTCGGTGACGGGAAGATTTTCGTCACACCGATCTCTGAGGTGATTCGGATTCGAACAGGAGAGACAGGCTCCGGGGCGATTTAATCACTTGAGACTTCGCCAGGGCGTGACCTCCAGCCAGCCACTGGAGGTCACGCCTCATTTTTTGTGGTCGACCAGAGAGCACGATTAGGGTGACGGGAGAAATCGTAATTGTTCGACCGGTCGGAGCCCCAGACCAAGAACCGCCGACTCCGCTTGGTTGATACTCACTTGAATTGCTGCGGGACTCCTGCGGGTGAAGGCAGAGTCACTGGCGTTCCAATTGATCGCGGCCACTAATTCGCTTGAGGAGCAGTCAGCTGCAGGGTCTCCTCCGCGGGGGATTTACTTGGGCTGATGGCCCGAGAAATCCAGCGTGACTTAAGCGACTCGACGTTTCTGATCAGGGTTCGATCAATGACTTCACGTCGGCAGTTCCACTCCTCGATGGCAACACCAGCTTCAGGGCACAGATCCTCCATGTGGTCGCAAGTGAGCCGAACCGCCTTCAAGGTCTGATCAGCTTCCTGGACAAGTTCCCGAGCCGTGGAAGGAACTACGTACGACCGTTCCTCCCAACGTCTTGTGAGCGCCTGAATCAGGGCATTCTGCAGGTCGAACCGATCCTGTGCGGAGAGTGTGCGAATTTCCGGCGAAGCAGCGATCTCCAGTGCTCGCAGAACATTCCGCAGTGACGCATCACGGACTGCACCGAACCAGATCGAATGCATTCGATGCTGGAGTTCATCCACTTGGTTTGCTCCCGCAGAGAAGCGGTACAATTCCGCGCATTCCTGGTGAACAAAATAGCTGATGAGTGGGTCATACGGGGTGGCAAAGCTGGCCAGTCGCTCGATGTCGTCCGGAGATTTTGTGCGGACAGCCAATCCCAGGACCTCAAAGTAGCCCAAGCGACGGGCATCCTCAGGATGGAGTTTGCGTTTCTCATCGAGTGTTGCCAACTGGATCTGCGAGCGGGGACGCTGCTCGACCTGCTCCCGGAGGAACTTCCGATACGCCCAGTACTGGCTCGAATAGCGGGTCATCAGTTGCTGCTGCACCTCGGTCTCGGACAGTCTGCGGAGCAATTCGGGTTGAGCAGACTCATCGTTGTGGCTGGTTAGCAATCGCTGAGCGACCGGTGCCAGCGCCGCATGGTTTTCTTCGATCTTTGAGGCAGGTCGCCACATCTCACGGGGCATGGCGTAGGGCCACAGGCTGCTGGCCACCGAGTTGACCACACCATTGACTCCGGCGGTCAGGTGATCGATCCCTTCGTTTCCGACTACCGGCAGGTTCAATACAACCGACCAGTCGAGCCCCGATTCCGCCAGACGTTTACGGACATGCGGGAGTTCAAGCCGACGTGCCCAGCGTCCACGCAGGAGGCCTCCGACCGTCGGGGTGGCACAGCAGAGGTACTCGCCCGGAGCGGTTTCGATCAGTAGAACGTCCTGGAACTCCGAGCGAATCGTGTTCACCCAAACCGCCAGCGCCTCCGGTCCAAAATCGAGTCCCAGCCAGCGTTGGCAGAAGATACCATCCGCCCCCAATCGGCTCGCCACGGAGTGATAGAACTCCCTGGTGAAACTGGGCTGGTCTCGCAACAGCGCGGGAGAATTCCCCAGCGACAGGATGATGTCACAAGAACCCGGATGGCGCGCGAGGGCCCATGTCGGTCCCTCGTGCCAATGCTCCAGTTTCGAATCAGTCCACAGGGCGAGGCGGGGAGAATTCCGGAGCAACTTTTGAATGAGTGACAGTAGTCCTTGATCCGGCTCGCTACAGATCACACGTTCCAAGGGAAAGGTCAGGGCCACATCAAGCGTCTCACCCGAGCCTGCACCAAGGATCAGCACATCGCGGGGATGTGGATGCAGCACCAGCGGCAGCACCGCCTGCAATGTATCGGTGGCGTGACGCGGGAAAACCGCTGGGTCCTGGGTCAAGACCCCCCGGGGAATTCCGTTAGTCCGGATCTGCCACTGTTGTGCAGCATATTTCCAAGCGGTCGACAGGCCGAAGCCACCCGCAGATTGGTCCACAAGACGGGCTTCATCCAAGTAGGGCAAGAGGGAAAAGCCGAGTCCCTGCCGATGGGCGGCAAGCGCCGAACTGCTGAACAAAACGCGGTGCGCGAGTGCAGGCTGATACCGTGACCCACCAAACATACACACTAGAACGATGGTGGCAAGAACTGCGGCCTGGGTGAGAGGGAAGACCTTCGATTTCCGATCGAGGGCTGGCCTTGTGGAAAAAGAAGACCACCATTCGCAGCACGAAAGTACACACCAACCCAGTGCGGCAATTTTTACCAGCCGGTCGGGTCCCCCGACCGACGGCCAATTCCATTCGGAGAGCTCCGCACCAACAACCAGTGCGAGCCCGGCACCGGGAACGAGCCAGAAAGAACCAGCAATGAATGGGCTCAGCGAAGATGTCGGTTGTCTCTTGAAACCGCAGATCCCCGCGAGTCCCGTAACGAAGGCGAGGGTCCCTCCCAGGACGATTGATCCTACAAACCGCAGTTGCATCTGGAGCCCCGGATCGCTGACCAAAAGATTGCCTGTCAGCACCGCATGAGTCACTTCCCGGAAACCAAGGGGCAGGAGGGACAGCCCAAGTGCCATGAGGCAGGAGGGCAACCAGCGAAATCTCTCAATTGGACTCCTGTGGGTCAGCACCAGCGACAATGCAGTGCCCAGACACAGCCCCACGATTGGACCGAGCCGATGCTCCCAGGTCTGGGGCCATAACCCTGCGGTCATCTGGCTAAGTCCGCCGAGGGTCAACCCCGCCAACAGCCAGCTGCAAATCCACTGGATTCTCTCGGCTCCAATCCCGAGGTAAGCCCCCCGCAGTTGGTCAGCAATCGCCTTTCCGAAGGTTTCTGCCGGTGGGAAGACTCGCTCCCCATCAGTTTCGCCGTTGGAATCGATGCCGCAAATCAGCGATGTCACAGCGGCTGCCACCAGGGGAAGCAGACCGCACATTGCCGCCAGATAGGGTCCCAGAAATCCGAGGAGCCATACGCCTGCCATCGCAAGTCCTATGGCTACGCCGACCAGAACTTGGGCCTCCGCCTGACCGCCTTCGTCACGTTTTTTCGCCGACCTCCAGAGTCCCGCGATCAGCCACCCCCCCATCGCCGATGGGAGCCCGCAAGTTCCAATCGCCATCACACTCAGAATTCCAATCCCCCAGAAGCTGGCAGAGTCACTTCCGGCCGCCCGGTTCATTCCCCAGGCACGTGTGGCAACGAGTATCCAAGGCGAACTGGCGATCCAGAGGCCAAACGTGAGAGACAGGATCGTGTCGGCGCGATTGGGTGATTGCACTCCATACGAGCACCGGAGCACCCATCCAAGAAGAGCTGAAGTGGTAAAGCAAGCGGTCCAGGCCAGCGTTGCAGATTCCACGTCACCAAAACTGACATACCATTGCAGTCCAAGCAGGCAGAGCCCTGAGCCCAGAGCAAGCCCCAGTGTCCACGGTGACATTCGAGGGTTCGCCAGCAGACGCGGCCAAATCAAAAGCAGCGAACGTGGGATTTGAGGAGTCATGGCATCCTTGCCGTCGAGTCAATGGTCTAACCGACCATCCCTGAAAAGTGGCTCGAATGCCAGGCAAGGCAGGCCACACTCACGGGGGTCAGGGATTTCGAGTTGGGCTCATCGCCCCCAGCCCATGGGCTAGTCGACCGAAGTTGGACTTTTAGCCGAGTTTGCGCCGACAGGGCAAGGGCAGTCAGAGCGAAGAGTGTACAAAACCACCACCTTGCGGATGCTGGTGTCCGCAAGTGCGGCCCATTTATGCGAAAGACCCTGGAGTGAATAGTCCACCCCAGGGTCTTTGAATCAAAGACTAATCGAATTACTCGGCTTAAGTCGCCTGCTCCCGCGGGGGAATCCGCATGCAGTAGAACGAACGCCAAACGAAGTACATCCCAACCAGTAGCATGACAGTACCGACAGGGATGGTGTAGTCGAAGGGTTTTGCTGCACCCACCAGAAGGTTGTCCGACAGATCTTTGGGATGGCGAATCTTCACCGCGATTTCCACCGCGAGAAGTCCGAAAAGTGTGGAAAATTTGATGATCGGATTCAAGGCGACTGAGGTCGTGTCCTTGAATGGATCACCGACTGTATCGCCGATGACAGTCGCGTCATGAACGGGGGTGCCCTTTTCTTTCAGATCCACCTCAACGAGTTTCTTCGCATTGTCCCACGCGCCCCCTGCGTTGGCCATGTAGATGGCCTGAAAGAGTCCGAAGACAGCGATCGACACCAGGTAAGCGACGAAAAAGTTGGGGTCGAACAGGGCGAAAGCCAAGGTCAGGGTCAACAGGGCGATGAAAATGTTGAGCATTCCCTTCTGGGCGTACTGGGT
>CAIUHT010000715.1 GCA_903898975.1 uncultured Planctomycetaceae bacterium | reverse complement strand
CTGCCAGGCCCGCCTGCTCTCGAACCGCCCGAAAACTCGCCGGCTCAGCGAGGCTTGGGAGCCGACTCGGCTTTTTGCCGTTCCTTGAACGCGGCGATGATCCCCTTCGGATCTTCCTCGAAGGCATCCTGGCAGCCCGTGCAGCAGACCCAATACGTCTGCCCCTCGAACTGCACCTCGATTGTTCCGCGACCACCCGTCACAACGCACACGGGACTGTCGGCTCCCTCGCGGGCCAGCCTGGTGCCCGCGCGGGTGTAGCCCACCTCGGCGATCCGCTGGTGGGCTGACTGCCGGGGACCCTTCGACTGGAACAGCAGCAGCGACCGGTTGTCGCTCAACTGGGTCACCACCACCCGCTGCAGGGGGGCTTCGGCCTGATCGGGAAGGGCGTCAAGCACCAGCTTGTTGTCGGTGCGGACTCCGCGGAAGGTCTGCTTCGCTCCTCCGGGAAGCTGTGCCGCAAATTCAAATTGCTTCTCAGCCGCCAGCCAGCGGAGGTGGCCTCCCGTCAGTTGCTTGCCCTCGGCAACCACAAGTTTCAGGCTGGCCGAATTTTCGGAGAGATCCCACTGCCAGTTGGCGGTCTCGGACCAGGCGCCCTTGTTCGAGCCACGGGTGGGCTGACCCACCCCCCGCCATTGGCCGACCAATCCCGCCCAGGGCTGCAGGGCTTCGATCTGGGCCCGCTGTCCCGGGGTAGCGGGAGCTTCCGCCTGCGCAGCGGCTTTGCCCTGGGGCGGGGGCTGCAGAACCGCGGGCCGGGCAGCCACTGCCTGCGACCCGCTCACCACCAGTTGCCCCGCAGCGACGCTCGCACAGAGCCAGCCCGCAATCTGGAGCCAGGCGACAGGTCGGCGAGCCAACACAGCAGACGGCGAAGGAAATGCGGCCATGTCACGGCTGCCTTGCGAAGGAGAGTGGGCGAGGTAAGTGGCTGTGCACCGGCGTTGAAAGAGACTCTCGCTGAAGTTCCCGACCGCTGCAATGGTCCCCCGCTGGAGGACGCGTCGGGGCGGTCCAGGGAGAGACCGCATCCCGCCACCAGCTCTGGCGGACGAAGCGACCGGCTCAAGAGGCACCGGTGAGCACGATGGGTTCGGCCCGCAACCGGAATTCGGGCCGAAAACAGAACCGGGCCCGCAACTGGCGGGCCCGGCGGTGCCTGGTGGAGACCAGCGAGCTGGCCTTACCGAGAGCGACTTGTCTCGCCCCCGGTGAAGCTGTTCGGCTTCGGACGCTGGGTGCCCGAGAAGGCTCCCGAGGTGTCGCCACTGCGGTAGGTGCGGTTCGAAGATTCCACCGCGGGGTCACGCGACCCGGCCTTGAGGGTGTACTCACCTCCGGGGACAAACAGCCGCTTCTGCGGGGTGTAGCCCACGAACGACAGGAAGTCGCTCAGGCTGATCAGCCGCACGCCCCGCTCGTAAGCCTGGCGCTCGAGCGAGGTCATCAGTTCGTTCATTCGCAGGAGTTCGGCCTGCTGCTCTTTATCGCGGGCGTTCGCCAGTTCGGGGAGTTTTCCCTTGACCAGGAACTTGGTCTTCTCGCTGATCTTTGGCTCGCCCCCTTCCGACAGTTCGCCGTTGATAAAGAGCTGGCCCTTTTCGTTCACCAGGTTGTCGATGGTCCCCCCGGCGTTCGTGACCAGTTCGTTGAGCAGGTCGAGATCGGCCCGGCCATCGCCGTCGATGTCGGCGACCCCGACGAACGAGAACGATTCACCTCGACCGGGGCTCCAGAGCGGGGTGTAGATGGGATCGCCACTGGCGATCGGCCGGCTCAGGTCTTCGCTGCCGGGGATGATCCGGGCTTCCGAGATCCGGGCATCGACCTTGGTCACCTCGATCGAGCCTTTGACATCTTCGGGGCCCTTGGCACCCTTCGCCGCCTCTCGGCCCACGCCCGAGTGGTCCTTGATATAGACACTGAAGGTGGTTCGCGGACGCAGCCCATCAACCGAGCCGCGGTTGATCCAGACCTTGCGCGAGACCGCGTCCACCTTGACGATCTGCCCCTTCGGGACTTCGAAGCTGACCTGCTTCGCCGAGTTGAGGTCGGTGGTGAGGCGCTTGTTCAGCAGTCGGAGGTTTTCGATTTCCTGGGTCTTGGCCTTCTTGAACTGGTCGAACTTGGCCTGCAGTTCTTCGTTGGCCTGTTCGGTTTCGGCCAGTCGTCGTCGCTCTTCTTCGAGGTCGGTGCGCATCGAGGCGAGTTCTTCCTCGTGGGTCTTGACCACTTCGCTCTTGCCCTGGTCGGCGAGATCGCGGGCCTTTTTCTGCTCGGCCATCTGGCTCTGCAGTTCGGTCACCTTGTTGTTGAAGGTGACCTGCTCGGTCTGCAACTGCTTCTGCAGGTCGTCGCGGACCCCGGTGGTGTTCTTCAGGGCCGCCTGCAGCTTGATCAGCAGGTCTTCGTAAGTGGTGGCCCCGAGGTCGCCCGCTTCTTTCTTCAGCCGCTCGCGGATGTGGCCGCGGACGGTGTTGATGTTCGACTCGTCATCGCCCACCTCTTCGAATGTGATGCCGAGCACCTTCTTCAGTTCGCCCACGTTGGTGAGCATCTTGTTGAGGGCGTCGGTCGCCTTCTTCTGGTCGGCCTGGGCCCGCAGCGTCGTCTCCTTGGCCTCGTTGTACCACTTGTGATTGAGAATCCAGAAGACGCCGCAGACGATCGTCAGCAGCGACAGGATTACCAGGGCGTAATGCAGCCCGGTCGGTTTCGAGGAAGCCATGGGGACGCTCAGAGAAGAGGAGAGAGGCCTCGGTGTACTGGATTCTCGGGGGGGGGACGGGCGGTGTCAAGAAAAACCGGTGAAGTCGGTCACGCGGCCCCTTCCGGACCCCATTCCCCTCCACCACCTCCCCACGCAACTTTCCCTGCGATCGACTGGGAAAAACCCGTCAATCCCGGCATAATCGCGCAGACTCTCCCCCAGGACCCTCCTTGATGCCCGAAACCCTCTATTTGATCGACCTCTACTCCCTGGTCTTTCAGGTATTCCACGCGATTCCGGAAATGACCAGCCCGAGGGGTTTGCCGACTAATGCGGTTTTTGGCGTTACGCGGGACCTGCTCAACCTGCTGGCCCAGCACAAGCCCACCTACCTGGCCTGTGCCGCCGATGCCCCCGGACCGGTCGAACGGTCCACCTGGTATCCCGAGTACAAGGCGGGCCGGTCTGAGACCCCCCCCGAACTGATTCCCCAGTTCCCGGTGATTCGCGAGGTGATCGGGGCGTTCGGAATCCCGTATCTCGAATGCCCGGGGTGGGAGGCCGACGACATCATCGCCACCTGGACCACCCAGGCGGTCGCCCAGGGGGTCGAGGTGGTCATTGTCAGCAACGACAAAGATCTGCGGCAGTTGCTCGGCCCCGGCGTGCGGATTTACCAGGTTCGCAAGAACGCCTGGTGGGGTCCCGCGGAATTGCAGGCCGATTGGGGAGTCTCGCCCGAACAGGTCATCGACTTCCAGGCCCTGGTGGGCGACAGCGTCGACAACATCCCGGGCGTCCCGCTGGTGGGGCCCAAGAAGGCGGCGGCTTTGCTGGCCCAGTGGGGGACACTCGAACGGGTGCTCGAAAACGCCGCCACGGCTCCCGGGGCAAAGCTCCGCGAAAACCTGGTGACTCACGCCGAGCAGGCCCGGATGAGCCAGCGCCTGGCGGCCCTCCGCCGCGACCTCCCCATCGCCACCGACCTCGCCGTCGCCCGCACCGGGGCCTGGGATGTCGGGGCTCTCCGCGACCTGTTCCAGAAGCAAGGCTTCCGGCGCTTTGGTGACGAGATGGCCAGTCTCGATCGCGACTGGCACGGCACCACGGGCAAAAGACCGGCCGCCACCCCCAAGGCGCCAGGGGCGTCGTCCGGCGACCCCGGCCTGGCGGAGGCGAGTTCCAGTGCCGCCCCCACGCGGGGGGCGAAGGGGCGGGTCCAGCAACGGCTGTTCGCCACCGAAGAGCCCGCACCCGCCGAGCCCGTCCCCGCCGAGCCCGTCCCCGCCGACTTGCAACCCTCGACGGTGCCGATGGCGACCGGGCCGGGGTTGGGTTCAGACAGCCCAGGTCAAGGTCCCGCTGGCGACATGGCTGGGCCAGTCGGGCCCGCTGCGACCGACCTGTTCGGTGAATCGGTCGCTCAGCCCGGGGGGCCGTCTTCGAGCGGGGGACTGGGCGAGCCGGGGCGTCCCATCCGCGGGCCGCTGCGCTGGGAGGTGGTGGCGACCCGCCCTCAGCTCGACGCGTTGATTGCCCAGTTGAACGCCCTCGACTCGTTCTGCCTCGACCTCGAGACCACCCAGCTTGACCCGCTGCAGGCCGACATTGTCGGTTGGGCCCTCAGTTGGGAGGCCGAGGTGGGTTGGTACATCCCCGTCCGGGGCCCGGCGGGAGCGACGCTGCTCGACCCGCGCGAGGTGCTCGAGGCACTTCGCCCCGTGCTGGCTCGCCCCGAGTTGCGGCTGGTGAACCAGAACGTGAAGTACGACCTGCTGGTCTTGCGGCGGGCCGGTGTGCGCGTCTCCGGCCTGGGACTCGACCCCATGATCGCCAGCCACCTGCTCGATGCCGGGGCCCGGGCACATGGGCTGAGCGAACTGGCCCGGCGGTACCTCGACCGCGAGATGATCGAGATTTCGCAGTTGATTGGCCGGGGTCAGGCTGCGCAGCGGATGGACGAAGTGGCGGTCGAGCGGGTGGCCGAGTACGCGGCCGAAGACGCCGCGGTCGCCTGGGAACTGGCGGGCCTGCTGGGCGAACGCCTGCGGGCCGATGGTCTGTGGGACTTGTACTGGAATCTCGAGCGGCCGCTCATCGAGGTGCTGGTCGACATGCAGGCCCAGGGAATTGGCCTCGAGGTGGGGCAATTGGCCGCCCAGTCGCAGGCGGTGGGCGAACGCCTGCGGGAACTGATGCAGTCGATTCATGCGCTGGCCGGGGGCGAATTCAATCTCGACTCGCCCAAGCAGTTGCGAAAAGTGCTGTTTGAAGATCTCAAGCTGCCGGTGATCAAGCGGACGCAGACCGGCCCCAGCACCGACCAGGAAGTGCTTGAGCAGTTGGCGGGGCTGCATGAACTGCCCCGCCTGATGCTCGAGCACCGCATGCTGCAAAAACTGCGGGGCACGTATCTCGAAGCGCTCCCCGGACTGGTGAATCCCGAGACCGGCCGGCTGCATTGTTCGTTCAGCCAGGTCGCCGCGGCGACCGGCCGCCTGAGCGCCAGCGAGCCCAACCTGCAGAACGTTCCGGTGCGGACGCAGGAGGGGCGGCTGATCCGGCGGGCGTTCGTTCCCTCCGCCGCCGGGTGGGAACTGCTGTGTGCCGACTATTCACAGGTCGAACTGCGAATGCTGGCCCATTTCAGCCAGGACCCGGCCCTGTGTGCCGCGTTCGAACGGGGTGACGACGTGCACGCCCGGGTGGCGGCCGAGGTGTTCGGGGTGGAACTGCACGAGGTGAACGAGCACCAGCGGCGGTTGGCCAAGGGGGTGAACTTCGGGGTGATCTACGGGCAGAGTCCGTTCGGGCTGGCCGCGCAGTTGCACATTTCGCGGGGCGAGGCGGCGGAGTTCATTGAGGGCTATTTCGCCCGCTACCCCGGGGTCGATGCCTACCTCACGCAGTTGCTCGCCGAATGCGCCCGCACCGGGTGGGCCACCACGCTGCTGGGACGGCGACGCCCCATCGAGGGGATTCGCACCGGACCGGCGGCGCTGGCGGCGGGCCGCCAGCGCAACCTCGCCGAACGAACCGCCATCAACACCGTCATCCAGGGCTCGGCGGCCGACCTGATCAAGCGGGCGATGCTGTCGATTCACAAGCGCCTGCAGCGCGAGGCGAACGCCAGGCTGCTGTTGCAGATTCACGACGAACTGGTGTTCGAGGTGCGTGCCGAGGCGATTCCCGAAATCGCAGCGCTGGTGCGGGAGGAGATGCTGGGAGCGTTGCCCCTGCAGGTCCCGCTGGCGGTGAACATCAGCCGGGGGCCGAACTGGCTCGATCAGATCGACCTCGACTGATCCCCGGTGGGCGAGCTCGGCTTCGCGGGTCGGGCGCAGGGCCGGCGGGCCCCCCTCCGCCGGGAGATGCAGTCTGTGGCTCGCTTGCGGCGCCCTGTGGGGCCGCCGAGGTGGAGAGCAAGCCGGGGAGAGCGAGCCGTGGAGCAACTGGGCGTGAAACCCTCGGTTGTCGCCTGATTGGGCTGGCTGGCTGGCTGGCTGGCCTTGGACGTGACCGGGGCTGTAGTGCAGGTTGGTGGCAGAGGGCTTCTCCGCGGCAGGGTGGACCGGAAGGGTGGACCGCGAGGGTGGGCTGGGTGGCAAGGGCCCCACGGGCCTCCCGGGGATGCGTGGCCGCAGTGCAGGGCGGAGGATACCGGCCCGGGGGGGGGGCGTGGATGGGGTCCCAGGCCCCTTTTTTTGCGCCGGCGCTTGCAGTTGGGCTGTGGTCAGAAGATGATTCGGAAAGAGGTTTCGCCTCTCCTCCACTTCACTGCGGTGTTCCCGCAGTCCCATCCCAGCGCCCTGGTGACAACCATCATCAGCGAAGCTTGGGCAGGTGTTCGGTTCGCGGTGCGGATTTCATGCCCGTCGCGAGTCTGGCCGAATGGCTGCCGGGCTTTGTTCCCGTCGCAAACCGCAGGTCGGTTCTCCTGCAACATCCCCTCTCCATTCCCGCCTCTCGGCTCTCACCGTGAATCTTTCGCCCACCGCTCACCCTGTCGCGACCACTGCGCCGCGCCCCGTGCTGGGGTTGGTGGGGGGGGTCGCGTCGGGAAAGAGTTACCTGGGAAGGCAGTTGGCCCAGCGGCGAACCATTGCCATTGTCGATGCCGACCGACTGGGTCACGAGGTGTTGCGTGATCCGCAGGTGCGGCGCGAACTGGTGGGGTTGTTCGGTGAGCAGATCGTGGACCCGCAGGGGGAACTTTCGCGGGGGGCGGTGGCCGCCCTGGTCTTCGGGACCGAGCCCGCCGCTCAAGAGCGGCGCCGGCAGTTGGAAGCGGTGACTCATCCCCGGATTCGCGCTGCGGCCGCCGCCCAGCTGGAGCTGGCCCGGCAAGATCCCGCCTGCGAGGGGAGTGTCATCGACGCCGCTCTGCTGCTGGAAGCGGGCTGGCACGAGTTCTGTGACGCCGTGGTGTTCGTCGAATGCCCTCGGGCCGAGCGGTTGAAGCGGGCGGCCCTGCGGGGTTGGTCGGCCGAGGAACTTGAGCGTCGGGAAGCCAGCCAGTGGTCGCTCGAGGCGAAACGCGCCCGGGCCGACGCTGTGATTGAAAATGGGCCCGGTCAGGATGGGCTTGCCGCCCTGGAGCGGGTGTGGAGCGAGTTGGTGCGCGGGGCTGGGCCGCGGGTGCCCGGCAATCGACCGGTCCGCGAAATGCCGGCCTGACCCGTTGAAGAGGCGAAGAACGCAACATGTCCAAGTCACTGCGTCCCCGAGGTTTGAGGCCCCAGTCCTCCGACGGGGGGGCTGCGCCTGGTCCCACCGAGTCGGCGCAGGCCCGCGAGGGAGACCCGGTCGTGTTTCCCGACGACTCCCGCGACGGGGGGGCGGCCTCGTCCCACCGCGCCGGGGCGGGCGGCGGGGCTCGCGGTCTGACTCACCGCGATGAAGACGAAGACGAAGAAGAGGTGCTCCCGCCCGGCTTGACCGACGCGGCGGGCGGGCGACGGACCGAGACCCACATCGCCGAACTGCAGCGGATGTCGATGCAGCAGTTGCTGGCGGCGGCCCGGGCCGAGGGGCTGGTGGACTACACCGGCCTGAAAAAGCAGGACCTGATCTTCCGGATCCTGAAAGAGCGGACGAAGCTCAACGGGCTGATGTTCGGCGAAGGGACGCTCGAGATTCTGCCCGACGGGTTCGGGTTTCTGCGGAGCCCCGACTATCACTATCTCCCGTGCCCCGACGACATCTACGTCTCACCCAGCCAGATCCGGCGGTTTGGCCTGAAGACCGGCACCACGGTGGCGGGGCAGATCCGGCCACCCAAAGAGAGCGAGCGGTACTTCGCCCTGCTGCGGGTCGAGGCGATCAACGGGCAAGACCCCAACCTGCTCCCCGAGAAGGTTCCGTTCGACGAGTTGACGCCGCTGCACCCGACGCGGCGACTGCGGCTGGAGGCGGGGGCCGAGCTGTTCTCGACCCGGGTGGTCGACATGATCGCCCCGATCGGCATGGGACAGCGCGGGCTGATTGTCTCTCCACCCCGGGCGGGCAAGACCGTGCTGCTGCAGCAGCTGGCCAAGGCGGTGCTCAAAAACCACCCCGACGCCTACGTGATCATGCTGCTGATCGACGAACGCCCGGAAGAAGTGACCGAGATGGAGCGGCACGTCAAGGGGCACAACTGCGAGGTCATCAGCAGCACGTTCGACGAGCCTTCCAGCCGGCATATCCAGGTCTCCGAAATGGTCATCGAGAAGGCCAAGCGGATGGTCGAGTACGGACATGACGTGGTGATCTTTCTCGATTCGATCACCCGGCTGGCCCGGGCCTGGAACACCGAGGTCCCCAACTCGGGGAAGATTCTCTCCGGGGGGGTCGATGCCAACGCGCTGCAGCACCCGAAAAGGTTTTTCGGGGCCGCCCGCAACGTGGAAGAGGGGGGGAGCCTCACCATCGTCGCCACCGCGCTCATCGACACCGGCAGTCGGATGGATGAAGTGATCTTCGAGGAGTTCAAGGGGACCGGGAACACCGAGCTGCATCTCGACCGGCGGATGGTCGAAAAGCGGATCTGGCCCGCGATCGATGTGAACAAATCGGGGACCCGCCGCGAAGAACTGCTGATGTCCGAGGAGGAACTGAAGCGGGTCTGGGTGCTGCGGCGGGTGCTGCACGACATGAGCCCCGTGGATGCCATGGACCTGATTGTGACCCGCCTCAAGCGGGCCACGACCAATGCCGATTTTCTGCAGAGCATGAACCTGAGTTAGGGCGGAACGAGCGATGAAGATCCTGGAGGGCCGGGCACTGGTGTCGCCGGGCGAATATGGCGTGGTGGTGTCGCGGTTCAACGACCTGGTGACCCGCCGCCTGCTGGACGGGGCGATCGACCTGTTTCGTCGGCACGGGGGCGACCCCGCGTCCCTGACGGTGGCCTGGGTGCCCGGCTCGTTCGAACTCCCCCTCGCCGCGCAGGGCCTGGCCAAGACGGGGCGATTTCGCGCCATCGTCTGCCTGGGGGCGGTCATCCAGGGGCAGACCACCCATCACGAATACATCAACCAGCAGGTCGCCGCCGGGCTGCAGCAGGTGGCTCTCGAGAATCACCTGCCGGTGACGTTCGGAGTGCTCACCTGCGAAAACATGGAACAGGCACTCGACCGCGCCGGGGGCAAGGTGGGGAACAAGGGGCACGAAGCAATGCTGGCAGCGATCGAGATGGTCCAGTTGCTGTCGGGGATGGCTCCGGGTGCCTGACCGCGCCCTCGCCCCTGGCCGCCCCTGATGCAGGTGGGGGGG
>CAIUHT010000714.1 GCA_903898975.1 uncultured Planctomycetaceae bacterium | reverse complement strand
GGGCCGGGCGGGTTGGGCCGCGTTAGCGGGGACTGGTAGGGACCGGTTGGGGGGCTGGCTGGCACCCCGAGGGGCGGGGGCTGATAATCGGCCGCGGGCCTGGGGGATTGAGCGAGAGGGGGCTGGGCGGGGTGCCCGGCCCTGGTCCCGGGCTGTTGGTTCCTGCATCACGGTCGACACAGCATGAGCGGCTTGCGATTTCCTCCCGGACTGTTGGCGACCTGCTGTCTCCCCTGGACCGAGCGGTACGAGCTGGATGAACCGGTTTTTCGGCGTGCGATTCAAACCGCCCTGCGGGGGACGCAGGGGCTGTACCTGTTTGGAACGGCGGGGGAGGGGTATGCGGTGACCGACCGGCAGTTTGCCCGGGCGGTCGAGGTGTTTGGCGAGGAAATGGGGCGGGTGGGGGCCGAGCCGATGGTGGGGTTGATTGACCTCTCGCTGGGCCGGTTGCGAGAGCGGCTGGACTTGGCACGCAGCCTGGGGGTGCGGCTCTTTCAAGTGGTGTTGCCCAGTTGGGGGGCGCTGAGTGACCGCGAGGTGGACCGGTTCTTCCAGGCAGTGTGCGACGGGTACACCGATTGCCGGTTTTTGCATTACAACCTGCCGCGTGCGAAGCGGGTGTTGACCGGGGCCGACTACGCCCGGCTGGCGGCCCGGCATGGGAACCTGGTGGCGACGAAAAACACGGGTGATTCGCTGTCGCTGCTGCGGGGGCTGCTGACCGAGGCGCCGCAACTGACGCACTTTTTGTCGGAGCAGGGGTACGTGTATGGGTCGCAGTTGGGGGAGTGCGGGATCCTGGCGTCGTTCGTGATGAACTGGCCCCGGCTGTGGGCGCTGTACGAAGCGGGCCGGAGGGGCGATTCGCGGACGCTGGCGGCCATGAGCCGGGAACTGGACCAGCTGCTGGCGACCCTGTTCGAAGCGGTCCCGGCGGGGCGGATGGACGGGACGTACGACAAGCTGTTCGAGAAGCTGTACGACCGGGAGTTTTCGCTGCGGCTGTTGCCCCCGTACGAGGGGGCGAGCGACGCGGAGTTCGAACGCTTTGCGCAGTTGCTGGCGGAGCGGTTGCCGCAGTGGTGCCCACCCCCCGAGGCGGGCTGAGGGGCGTCAAGCCGCGGTATAGGGAACGCGGGTGAGGCGTGCGCAGTGCCTCAAGGAAAGGGAGTCGCCGGCATCAACTCGCGCGGGCCTGCAGGCCTGGCAGGCGGACTCAACGTGGGGCCAGGGCTGCGGGACACAACTTCGGGGCGTAGCGCAGCGGGGGGCGATCAGGCCTGTTCGCGGAAGGCTTGCCCGGCGAGTTGGGGCTGAGTTTGGCCTTGGCGGAGGGCGTCGAGCCAGTTGTCGGTGTACGAGTCGCTGAAGAGCAGCTGGATCTGCTCGGCGCGGGTCGACCCGGGGGCGAGGAGGAGCTGGAGGGCCTGTTCGATCTGGGCCCGGCGGGGGTCGGTGCGGGCCGCTTCGGCCCCCGCGGCGCGGTCGATGCGATCGAGGCCCGAGGCGAGGTCGAGCAATCGGCAGCGGAGGTCGAGGAACGAGCGGTCGAGCAGTTGCTGGGCGGGGCTGGCGGCGGCGGAGCTGGCGGGATTCGACATGGGAGGAGCTGCCAGGGAGGAGGCGGACGGTGGGGCGGCGGATGGGGTGGGTCGCCGGGGTGTCAGTCCGCCGTGTGAATCACTCGGCCTGTGAGGGTGACTTGGCCCGTTGGGGTCACTCGGGCTTTTTGGGGCGGGGCGGAGCGAACTTGATCTTTTCGACGAAGCGGATCGGTTCTTTGGTCTTGGGGTCGAGGCGACCGGTGCAGGCGGTCATGGCGCTGACGACGTGCTGGTAGTGAAGTTCGTAGTCGGCGTCGATTTCGACTTCAATGTCTTTGCTAAAGGCGGCACCGGGGCGACCGACGAGGCCGAGGACTTCCTGGTTGAGCAGGCCGAAGGCGCGGGCGTCGTTCCCGAGCGATTGCCGGCCGAGGCCGACCGAGCGGAGGGTCCCGTCGGGGTTGGCTTCGAGGCGGACCTTGATGGGGGGGAGTTCGGCGGACTGGCCGACGCCGGCCCCGAGGGGCATGTTGATGTTGAAGTCCCCCTCGTTGGCGCGGATCTTCAGCGTGAGCATGAAGAAGATGATCAACTGAAAGACGCAGTCGATCATGGGGGTCATGTCGATCGGGATCTTTTCAGGACCCGAGGAGGCCTTCTTGAGCTTCATGGGAACGACCTGTTATTCGGGCTGCATCGCCTTGAGCGCGAACTTCTCGTAGCCCGCCTGCTGGCAGACCTGGATCAGTTTCTGAACGTCGCCGGTGGGACATTCGGCGTCGGCGCGGATCACGACCGGGGTGCGGGTCTTGCCATCGGAATCGAGATTCCCCTTGAGCTTCTCGATCTGGAACTCGCGGTCGAGCATGGGGCGGAAGACCCGGTCAAACGATTGAACGGTGATCTTCTCGCCACTGTAGAACAGGAACGGGCCATCTTTGCGGGTCTGGCCCCCGCGGTTGGTCACGCGGTCGAACCCCATCTGCAGCACCAGTTCGCCCGTGGGCTTCACCTTGGGGGGGCGGGCCAGGTCGCTGATGGCCATCCGCACCCGCTCGTCGGCATCGGCGGCGTCGAAGTTGATGACCACCATGAAGAAGGTGATCAGCTGGAACACGATGTCGATCATCGGCGTCATGTCGATGTCGATCGAATTGCTGTTGGCCATGCGACGACTCGCGGAAGACGGGAACCAGCGGAGAACGGGAAGCGTCGAGCGTCGCGGTCAGGCGACCCCGGGGAACGTCCCGCCGCAGAACGGACCAACCCACCACCCCGACCGGCCGGGATGGGTCACTGCCCCAGGGGGGCGCCCGCATCAGGCGGAGGGGGGGGCACCGGCACCGGGGGTGGCTCCCGCCGCCGAGGGGGCGGGGGCCGCGGGGCGCTTCCCTTGCAGCGGGAACTTGGCCAGGAGGTTTTCGGCGGCCATGCTGGCCTCGAGCACCGACCGGGCCTGCATGTTCTTGAACAGGGCGAAGGCGATGACGGCGGGGATGGCGACGATCAGCCCTTCGAGGGTCGTGACCAGCGCCATGGTGATCCCCTTGGCCAGGTCGGCGGGCTTGGGCGACACCGTCGAGTTCGCGATCACGCTGAACGCGCTGACCATCCCGTGCACGGTCCCCAGCAGCCCCAGCATGGGGGCGGTGGCACCGATGATCGAGATGTAGCTGAGGCGGTGGTCGAGCGCCATGTTCTCGTCTTCGGCCGCCTCGGACATTCCGGCGGCGACTTCTTCTGGCCCCCGGCTGGCCCGCGACAGGCCTCCCGCGACCAGCTTGGCGACGAACGACTCGTCACTCTTGGCGAGGTCGTAGGCTCCCTGGTAATCGCGATTCGCCACCTTCTCTTCGAAGGTCTTGACGAAGTCGGGGGGGACGAAGACCGGCAGCCGCAACTGCAGGATGTTGCTGATGATGAACGCCAGCAGCGCCACCGACATGAAACCGATAAGCAGCCCCTCGTAGCCCGAGGCCTCCCAGAGCCACGACAGGTACGACTGCTCTTCGGCCGGCTTGGCGGCCTCTTCCTCGGTGGCGGCGGCGGCCCCCTTGGCCTTGCCCTTGGCGGGTGCTTCCTCTTCTTCGGCGGGTTCCTCTTCGGTCATCTCCTCGGAGGAGTCGTCCTGGGCGCGAACCGCCGGGGGGAGGGCCAGGGTGGCCGAGAAGGCCAGCACGAACATCACCCATCCCAGCCAACGCCAGCGGGTGGCCGAGGCGGTCGCCCCGCCCCTGGCAGAGGTCGTTTCGGTGCCTGACACGATCATGCGCATTCCCCTGCGTCGAACGAAGCGGCGGGCTGCCCCGCCGGGACCCTGAGTTGGAAACACCACAGGCCACCACCAGCGGGCGGCCGCCGACACCTCTTCAAACCCCACCAGCCGGTGACCGGCCAGGCGACAGGAAGAGTGGCGATCTTATTGCCAAGTTGCCGTCGGTGCCAGCAACCCCCCGGCTGGCTTGACCGAGCTCACCGCCTGCCCTGCATCCCTGGCCGAGCAGGTTCCACTGGTCAACAGGTTCCACTGGTCAGCACTCTCAACTGGTCAGGACCCTCAACTGGCGGGGGTCTTGAGCTTGGTGGCCCATTCACTGCCGGGGTAGCTCTCGGCGAGGCGATCGCGGGCTTCTTCGGCCCGTTCGGCCTGACCGACCTTGGCCCACAGTTTCGAGAGTTGATAGAGCGCCTCGGGGTGCTGAGTGCGGGCGGCGGCGAACAGCAGGTCGACCCGCAGATAGGCCAGGATGGCATCTTTGTCGCGGCCCAGTTCCCGCAGGCAGTCTCCCTGCCGGAGGTACGCCTCGGCCTGCAGGTCGGTCTCGTCCCCGTCGATGTCGTTGACCAGCGATTCGAGCAGCGGGAGGGCCTCGGCCCCTTTCTGCTGCAACAGCAGCACGCGGGCCTTGCCCAGTTGAGCGGCCTGTTTCTGGGGGAGTTCTCCTGGCCCGGCGGCTTCTTCCGCGGCGACCGAGTCGTACTGCGAGAGGGCGTCGTCGAGTTTCTGTTCGGCGATCGCGAGCCGGGCGAGTTGCACCTTGGCCGCCATCTTGGTCGATTTCCACGGGGCCCGACCGAGTTCCTTGAAGACGGTGGCCGCCTTGTCGAAGTCGCGCTTGGCGAGTTGCAGTTCGCCGAGGAGTTCGAGGGCCTCGTAGTGCCGGTAGTGTTCCTGCGATTTGAACGCTTCGAGGGTCTTGATGGCGGCGTC
This sequence comes from uncultured Planctomycetaceae bacterium, assembly GCA_903898975.1. Classification (GTDB taxonomy): domain Bacteria; phylum Planctomycetota; class Planctomycetia; order Planctomycetales; family Planctomycetaceae; genus UBA10511. Next base: position 1,874 of record CAIUHT010000714.1, on the reverse strand, counting down.
GATCTGAGCGGGTTCGCCCAGGGCCTGCCGGGCGGTGCAGCGGGCGATGCCAAACTCGAAGTCGAGCTTCGCCGCCGGGTTGGTGGTCTTGGAGGTCTGCAGGCACTTCTGGTAGCCCTCGATCGCCTTGGCGTAGCGACCGCCGTTGTCGTCACTGCGGGCGACGCCGGCCTCGGGCGCTTCACCCGTCCACGAGATCGAGACGATTTCGTTCGCCGGGATGGTGACGGTCTCTTCCTTGGGAACCTTGACCTTCACCGTGACCTCGGACTTGTCGACCGAGGCGATGTCGCCCGAGACGTTTTTCGACCCTCGGCGGACCACGGTGTCGGCGGCGTGGGCGGTGAGCAGCGGGTGGCTGCCCAGCAGCAGGAACAGGCCCGTCCCCAGCAGAACTCCCGGGGAGATGCGGCAGGTGAAGAAGTGGCTCATGAGCGGTGGTCGCGGGCGAAGGGAGAAACAGTTCGAGACGGAACAGCGAGAGGTGAACGACGGCGACCGGTTACCCATCCGTGGGCGGAGCCGGGGTGGGACCGGTTCCCTCGGGGGGTCGCGGTCGAGGCTTGGGGGCGGGCTTGGGGGCATCGCCACGGGGAGCATCGCCACGGGGAGCGGCGGGACGGGGAGCGGCGGGGCGGGCCGGGGCCGCCTCGGTCGCGGAGGGTGCCGGGGCGGGCCGGGGACTGTTGGGCTGGGGAGTGGCGGGCCGGGGACTGGCGGGCCGGGGACTGGCGGGCCGGGCTGTGGGGGCCACGCCGGGAGCGCTCGCCGCGGTCGCCCCTTCGGTGGGGGCGGGCCGGGGGGCTTTGACGGCGGGGCGTGCCGCGGGTCGCGCGGGAGCCCCCGCCGGGGGGAGTTCGACCGACTCGGCGACCGGCCGCCGTTTCTTCCCCTGCTTTTTCAAGACAAAGAAGAGCCCGCCAACGAGGGCCGCCAGACCGGCGAGCCCGGCGAGCAGGGGCAGCAGCGTACTGCCTCCCCCGGCGGCGGGCTTGGTTGCCGACTTGGCGGCGGTTTTGGCACCCCCCGCATCGGAAGTGGCTGCCGTTGCTTCGGCGGTTGGTTTGGGCTTCTTCTTTTTGGCGGGTTTACCGGCCGAGGAGATTTCGCGGCGTTCGAGGTCGGCGGGGGCGGTGAGCTTGGCGACCTCGTCGAACTTGCCGAGTTCGAGCATGTCTTGCTGGATGTCTTTGAAGAGCGTGTTGAAGCGTTCGTAGCTTTCGTCACCCCCCATGCCGGGCATGGTGGTGGCGGTGAGCTTGACATCGCGGTAGGCGGTGGCGAGGCGGGCCCGGCGCTTGTCTTCGGTGGGCTCGGCGCGACTCCAGTTGAGGCGGGTGAGGGCGGTTTCGTAGCGGGCCTGGAAGTACTTCGCCTCGAGGTCTTCGCCCCCGCTCGACTTGGCGGCTCCCTGCGAGAGGGAGTTCTCGAGCCGGGTGGCGATGCCCGACCAGCCCCAGACGACGCGGTTTTCGGGCTTGCGGCTCTTGAGGTTCTGATCGCCCTCGATGGCAAGGTTCCAGCGGGTGAGGTCTCCCTTGCCGCCGCTGGCGGCCCAGTCGGCGTACAGGCGGGCCGCCTCTTCCTGGGCGTCGAGCGCCTTGGGGCGGGCCTTGAGCAGCTTGAGGAGGCCTTTCTCGGCGTCGGCGAATGTCTGTTGCAGCCGCTGACAGCGGATGATGGACAGCTCGACGCCGGTCGCCTGGTCACTGGGGATGAAGCCCGGGGCCTTGGCGTCTTCGTCGAGGATTTGCCGATAGGCGGCGATCGCCTTCCCAAAGTACCCCTCGGCGCGGGGCCGATCGCCCCCCGAGAGCCCTTCACCGAGGTCGCGGTAGGTTTCCCCAATCCAGCGGAGCGAGTAGTAAGACTGT
>CAIUHT010000713.1 GCA_903898975.1 uncultured Planctomycetaceae bacterium | reverse complement strand
GGTGAACGGCCAAGGTGGTGAACAGTCTGTGCGGTGAACAGCCAGGCCCGGCCTCGATCTGTGCCGGGTGGAAGTCAAACCAGGGAGACGATGATGCGGATTGTGCGGATCTTTGCTCACCGAGTCGAATTGCCCCTCAAGGAGGGGTCGTACAAGTGGTCGGGAGGCAAGTCGGTCTCGGTGTTCGACAGCACGATTGTGGGGGTCGAGACCGATTGTGGGCGGATTGGTTACGGTGAGGTCTGTCCGCTGGGGCCGTTCTACCTGCCGGCGTACGCCGAGGGAGTCCGCTCGGGACTGAAGGAACTTGGTCCGCACCTGCTGGGGTGGGATCCTCGGGAACTGTTCAAGCTGAACCAGCGAATGGATGCCGCACTGAAGGGGCATCCCCATGTGAAATCGGGCATCGACATTGCCTGCTGGGATCTGCTGGGACAGGTAACCGGGCTGCCGGTCTGCATCCTGCTGGGGGGACGGTTTGGCGAGAAGGTCAGGCTGTATCGAGCCATTTCCCAGCAGTCTCCCGCAGAGATGGCCCGCAACGTGCAGGGGTATCGGGACGAGGGATACACCCGCTTCCAGCTCAAGGTGGGGGGCGATCCCGACACCGACATTGAGCGGATTCGGGCCGTCCGGGCGATGCTGGCCCCCACGGACCGACTGGTCGCCGATGCGAACACCGGCTGGACGCAGCACGAGGCGATGCGGGTGGTGCGGGGAGTGCGCGATGTCGACGTCTACATTGAGCAGCCCTGCCTGACCTACGAGGAATGCCTCGCGGTCCGACGCAACACCGATCATCCCTTCGTGCTCGACGAAAACATCGACTCGCTCGAGATGCTGGTCCGGGCCCGGGGCGACCTGGCGATGGATGTGGTGAATCTCAAGATCAGCAAGCTGGGGGGGCTGACCAAGACCCGGCAGGCCCGCGACTGGTGCGTCGCCATGGGCATTGCCATGACCCTCGAAGACAGCTGGGGGGGAGACATCACCACAGCCGCCATCGCTCACCTGGCGCACAGCACGCCCGAGGAGTTCCGCTTCACCAGCACCGACTTCAACAGCTATGTGACGGTCAGCACGGCGTCGGGCGCCCCCCAGCGCGAGCACGGCTTCCTGCGGGCCGGGACCGAGCCCGGGCTGGGAATTCGCCCCCGGTTCGACGTGCTGGGGCCCCGGGTGGTCGAGGTCTGTTGAACCGCGCTCGCCCCCGGCATAGCCTGTCAGCCCCTGGTTTTTGATGCGGGCTCGCGTGCGTGGCCCGGCATCGCGGTCAGGCCGGGGGCCTGGCGGAGTTCCCTCCGCGAGCGCGGGTGGTTGGATTGTTGTTCTCTTCTTGACGGTTGGTTCCATGGACTCCCAGATTTTTCAGGGCTGCGTGCCCGCCTTGATGACCCCCTGCCTGCCCGATCGGACCCCCAACTACCCGGCGCTGGTCCGCAAGGCGAAGGAACTGATGGCGGCGGGAATGAACGGGGTGGTCTACTGCGGGTCGATGGGCGACTGGCCGCTGCTGACCGACGCCCAGCGGCAGGAGGGGGTCCGCCAGTTGACCGCCGCGGGCGTTCCGGTGGTCGTCGGGACCGGGGCGCAGAACCCGGCCCTGGCGGCGGCCCATGCGGCTCATGCCGCGGCGGTGGGGGCCCGGGGCCTGATGGTGATTCCCCGCGTGCTGTCGCGAGGGACCTCGGCGGCCGCCCAGCGGGCGCACTTTGCGGGCATCCTGGGGGCCGCACCCAACCTGCCCGCGGTCATTTACAACAGCCCTTATTATGGGTTCGAGACCCGGGCGGAACTGTTCTTTGACCTCCGCCGGGAGTTTCCCAACCTGGTCGGCTTCAAGGAGTTTGGCGGGTCCAAGTCACTCAGTTACGCCGCCGAGCACATCACGCACGCCGACTCAAATGTGCTGTTGATGGTGGGGGTCGACACGCAGGTCTGCCACGGGTTCCTGCGGTGCGGCGCGGTCGGGGCGATCACGGGGATTGGCAACTGCCTGCCCCGCGAGGTGCTGCACCTGCTGGCGCTGTGCCGGGCCGGGGCCGCGGGCGATCCCGAGGCCCGCCGGCTCGCCTGGGAACTGGAGGACGCGCTGGGCGAACTGTCGCGATTCGACGAGGGACCCGACCTGGTGCTCTATTACAAGTACCTGCTGGTGCTGTTGGGAGACCGCGACTTCGACCGGCACTTCAATGAGTCCGATCGCCTCTCTTCCAGCCAGGCGCACTTCGCCGAACGGCAACTGGCCCAGTTCCAGGCCTGGTGGAAGCAGTGGCCCGGACGAACCTACAGCAAGTAGAAACTCCAAGCGGTCCTGCCGTCGAGTGGCTGGGGCCGGTTTGTCCCCACGCTGGGACCAAAGTCGGCGACAGTGGCCGATCGCACGGCGCGTTGGCCCAGTGCAGGTGGAGCCCACGCAGGCAGGCCCAGGGAGCTGGCGCACGGAGCAGGCCCCAAGTGCGCCTGGTCCCGGCACTTTTCTCGCTGTCGGCAGAAGTGGGGCCAGCCGCGCTCGTCGCTCTCTGGAGCGGTGCGGCGCCAGCGTGACGCGGGAGTTGCCGTACTGGTCCTGGAGGCCGCCGGTCGGTTCGCTCCGGGGAGGCGCCGGTCCAGGTGGGGAGGCCGCCGGAGCGATGGGTCGATCCGCCCCGGCGTGCGGCTCCTAGTCTTTGGGTGCGCGGACCGACGTGTGGTCGTGGATGATCTTCCACTCTCCGTCGAATTGTCGCAGTACCAGCGAGAAGTTCCCCCCCAGCGGGCCCGCCTCGCGTTCGAGCGACCAGTTTCCCAGGGCCAAGGCGGCTCCGGGGGCGATCTGGCTCACCTCCAGTTGCGAAAACGCCAGCTGGCCCATCGCCTTGCGGTCGGGGTACCTCTGTCGATAGCGCGCCTCGGTCGCCTTGAAGCCCCGCCGGGTTTCCCCTCCCGAGCTGAAGGTGAGTTGCTCGGATTTCCAATACGGCACCAGGAAGCGATCGAGATCTCCCGCGTTCCAGGCCTCGCGCTGCCGATCGAGCAGGGTCGCCACCGCCCGGCGGACCGCTTCGTCGGTCGCCGCGGCAGGCTGGGCGCTCACTGTTCCCAACCCGCCCACCGTCAGCGGCCCCCATGCTCCCAGCCCCGCCACCCACGCCAGCACACAGCCACTCACAACCAGCCAGCCCCGCCCGCGCGGTGTCACTCGCATCGCCACTCTCCAGGTTCAACACGGGAATTCGAGAAGGGAATCGTCGGTCGCGACCACGCACCTCGGGGCACTGCCGCGACCGACCTCGACGTTGGGCAACAATGTTGAGCCAGCCGCTGCCCGGAAAGCACCACGAGAGTCCTGTGATCGACTGTGCGTTATGGCCCAGGCCCACGATTCGGCCACCTGGTTCGATTCGGCCACGTGGTTGAATGTGGCCACGTGGTTTCATTTCGCCAGTTGCCTGGATTTGGCGCGCTGCACCAACTTGTCGAACGCATGGCGAGGTCCTCCCAGTCGGGGCTCAATCCCGCCTGGCAGACTCGTTGCCCGCATGCGTAAAGCGGTTTAGGGCCACCCAGCGTGAGCGACCCGCACAGCCCCCCCGCTCGGGTCACGCACTGAGGAAAACGGAGCCCGACCCCTGGGGGCCGGGCATCGATCACCGATCACTCACCTTACTTTCGCGGCGTTCCCGCGATTGGCTCGCCGTTGGTGGTCAGCACCTGGATTTCGTGAGCCCGGTGCGGGCCGGTGTAGGTCCAGACCAGGCGCTTGTCGGGAGTCACCTCGAAGACCTTGATGGCCCCCTGGCTCCCGTAGCTGGCAATCACCGTGTTCCCGTTCGGCAGGCGCTGCCCCCCGCACGGGTCGGCGAACGGCTTCTGCTCGGGGAAATCGCTGTTCCCCACCTGCCAGACCACCTTCCCCCGTGGGTCGAACTCCACCGTCTTGTTCCCATGCGTCAGGTTCACCAGCGTGTTCCCGTTGTTCAGCCGGATGGCGGTGAACGGCCAGTTTTCGGCAGGGCGACCTCCCAGGTCGGCCAGGTCGGTTGCCAGTTCCGACACCACCCGCCCATCGCGGGCGTACTCCTTCACCTTGAAGGCCAGCAGGTGCGGGGCCAGGTAGTTGCCATTCGGCAGCTTCCGCGCCATCCGCGTCTGCATGTGGGCGTTGTCGGTTTCGGGCGCGAGCGGGCAATCGACGGCAATCTCGCCCTTCGGAGTCAGCTCCAGCAATCGCGGCCGCGGGCCCAGTTCGGTCACCAGCGTGTTCCCCCCGGGCAGGCGCTGCACTGTCCCCAGCTCCCGATTGCCCCCCGACAGCTTGTATTCAAACACCACCTCGTGCTGGCGGGTCAGCTCCTGCACCACATCGCTCCAGCAGATCAGCACATGACCGTTGGGCAGCACATACCCGTCCCGCGCGGCAGCCTTCCCCGCGTTCCACACCTCTTCCCCCTGCTCACCCAGGATGCCAGTGAAGGTCGGCCCGGCGATGAAGAACGAATGCTGGATCGCCGGTTCGTCGAGCTTCCCCCCTTGATTGGCCAGTTCATCGCGGAACGCCTTCGACTTGAGGGCGACATAATCTTTGTAGCCCTGCGGATCGATGAACGGATTCGCGGCGTCGGGCTTCAGCGCTGCGTGCTTGGCGGGCAGTCCGTAGTACGCACCATGGGCCCCCAGGAACAGATCGCAGGGAAGCGACTGCAGCCGGCGAAAAGTCGCTGCGAAGTGCGTGGCAATCTCGGGATAGTCGGGGTTGTCGACCAACCGGTAACCCGGGTT
>CAIUHT010000712.1 GCA_903898975.1 uncultured Planctomycetaceae bacterium | reverse complement strand
GCTTCACCATCTGGGGCGATAACCAGCCGGATTTCAACATGTCGTTCTTTAACTCATTCAACGTACTGAAAAACCTGGAACTCTCCGTATTGGTAGACTGGAAACAGGGCGGCGACAACATCAACCCCGCAAGACGGGTGCAATCACCGTGCCCGATCTCATTCGGGCCCGCTTCGAAAGCCCCCGGCTCGCCCTGCTCGCCTCGCTGCTCATCATGTTCTACATGTCGTTCATGATGTTCGCCCAATTCAAGGCCGGGGCGATTCTCATGAAGCACTCCTGGCCTGGCAGCGGATCGCGCGAACTGACCGAAGATCTCCCCGCCTTTCGTCTCAATGACGACGCGCTCGAAAAACTGCAGGCCCAGGGGGTGCCCGAGGGGGTCGTTGCCCGGCTGAAGCCGCTGGTCGATCGCGGCTTCGATTCCAGCAAGGCCCTGCAGACCGCTCTCGCCGCCGATCTCTCCGAGGCCGAAGTCCGGTCCCACGGCGAAGCCATTCAAGCCGTCGCCAAGCAGCTCGACTGGCAATACCTCACCGGCCTCGCGGTGTTCACCATCATCGTCGTGTCGTACACCCTCCTCGGGGGTTTCCTCGCGGCGGTTTGGACTGACCTCTTCCAGAGTATCATGATGCTGGTGGGGGTCATGCTGCTGCTGGTCCTGGTGCTGACCCAGTCGGGCGGTCCCGAGGAGGCGACCCGCGCCGCCGTCGCGTCGCTGGGCCCCAGTTACGCCTTCGGCCCCGGCTACGATCCCACCGGCACTGGCCGGGAATTCCTGCCCGTCAGTCTCGCCTTCTCTTTCTTCGTCATCTGGGTCTGGTCCGGTGTCTCCTCCCCCGCCGGGATGGTCCGCATCATGGCGGGCAAGGGAACCGAGGTCATTCGCAAGTCGATCTACCTCCTCGCCGGCTACAACCTGCTCATCTACCTGCCGCTGGTGGTCATCTGCGTCTGCGGACGCTCGCTCATTCCCGACCTCCCGGCGGGGAAGACCGACTCCATCATCCCCGAACTCTCCATCCTGACCACCAGCAAACTTCCGTTCGGGTCGCTCATCGCCGGGCTCATCCTCGCCGCCCCGTTCGGCGCCGTCATGGCCACGGTCAGCTCGTACCTCGTGGTGCTGGCGTCGGGCCTGGTGCGCGACGTCTACCAGAAGAGCATCAATCCGCATGCCGAGACCGAGCAACTGCGACGTCTCTCGTACATCGCGATGATCGCCCTGGGAGCCCTGGGGGTGCTGGTGAACATCGAGCCGGTCGATTACCTGCAGGTCCTCGTGGTCTTCAGCGGGACCGGGGCCGCCGCGACCTTCTGTGTCCCCGCCCTCATGATCTGCTACTGGCGGCGGGCCACCGCCCCGGGCGTGGTCGCGGCGATGCTGGGCGGAGCCGCCACCATGATGCTCATGTACGGCCTAGGGGCCGCGGGGTTTGGCAACACCCTCATCGGTGCGGCCTCCCGCTTTCGTCCCTACTTCCTGCTCAATCTCGATCCGCTCATCTGGAGCCTGCTGATCTCGGGACTGCTGGGCTACTTCGTTTCGCTGGCCACGCGTCCCCCCTCGGAAGCGACCCTCTCCCAGCTCTTCGATCGGCAACCGTCCCCCGCCGGTCCCCCTTCCCCAAGCCCCTCCGCATGAACCCCACCACCACCTCGTCTCGAGCCGCCTCGGCCCCGCAGGGAGCGACCACCGCGACCGGCATCACCGCGTTTGGACGCTGGAGCGCTCTCACCGCCGCCTTGCTGGGCTGGCTGTTCGACGGGGCCGAGATGGGGCTCTTTTCGATGGTGGGTAAGTCGGCCCTGCAAGACCTCCTCGGCTTTCCCCAGAGCCCCTCGGCCGAGCAGAAAGGGGCGATGGATGCCCAGATCGGTCTGTACTTCGGCATCGTTGTCGCCATGTTCCTGGTCGGAGCCGCCACGGGGGGCGTGCTGTTTGGCTGGCTGGGTGACCGCATCGGCCGCGTCCGGGCCATGTCCCTCTCGGTGTTGACCTACGCACTGTTCACTGGACTGTGCGGTTTTGTCTCTTCCCCGCTGCAACTCGCCCTGCTCCGCTTCGTCGCCTCGCTGGGCATGGGGGGCGAGTGGGCCCTCGGGGTCGCACTGGTGATGGAGGTCTGGCCCAACCGCTCGCGGGGCCTGATGGCCGGGCTCATTGGCGCGGCCGCGAATGTCGGCTACATGCTGGTCGGCTTCATCGGGCTCGGACTCGCCGCCCTGCTCGCCGATCTTCCCCCCCTGCTGTCGGGCTGGGGACTCTCCGAGGCCACCGTCCAGTCGCTGGTCTCTTACCGCGGCTGGCGGCTCCTGATGATCCTGGGGGCCGCCCCCGCCCTGCTGACCTTCCTGTTTCGCATGTTCGTCCCCGAGTCGGAGAAGTGGCAGGCCGAACACGGGCGGGGCACCACCTCGCACTGGCGCGCCGCCGATCTGCTGGGGGTGCTCTTCGGAGCGATCGGTCCCGCCCTCATGATCGGTGTCTGGGCCCTGCGTCCCGAACCCGAATCGTGGCTCGGCCAGAACCTCACGCTGGCCCGCATCGTCGCCACGCTCGCCGGTCTGCTCATCCCCACCGTCGGCTACACCTATCCCGTCCTCAAGTTTGTCGAGCGGGCCAGCCTCTCCCGTGCTGGCGGTCCTCCGGCCAGGTTGGTGCTCCGCCGCATGCTGCTCGCCGCACTGCTCGCAGGCATCCCCCTCCTCGGGACCTGGGCCTCCGCCCAATGGGCCGCCACCTGGGTCCAGAAACTCTCCACGTCGACCACCTGTGGGCCCTGGACTCAAATCTGGTCGGCGACCGGTGCCGTGGTCGGAACCATCCTCGGGGCCATGGTCGGAGACCGCCTCGGTCGCCGCGTCACCTATTTCGCCCTCTGTCTCCTCTCGTTGGCCGCCAGCCTCTGGTTCTACCTGGGGCACAGCACCTACGACAATCGTTTCCTCTTTGCTGTCTTCCTGCTGGGAGCCACCACCGCGTCGTTCTACGGTTGGCTGCCGCTCTACCTCCCCGAGCTGTTCGGAACCTCCGTTCGCGCCACCGGTCAGGGGTTCGGTTTCAACTTCGGCCGCATTCTCGCCGCCGTCGGTGCTCTCCAGGCGGGCGTCCTGACCAATCTCTTTCCCAACGGGTTTCAACTCGCCGGGTTTCAGGTCCCCGGAGGCTACCCCGCTGCCTGCAGCACCATGAGCCTGGTCTACCTGCTCGGCCTGGCAGTCATCTGGCTGGCCCCGGAAACTCGCGGCCAGCCCCTCCCCGACTGATTTCCCCCACCACTTCTCCGTCCCGGTACCGGCAACGGCCCGCTCCCCCCCCAGGACCCTCCGATGTCACTCGCACCGGATGCCGTCGCTGTCCAGACCGGGGCCAGGCTGCATTTCGGACTGCTCACCCAGGGGCACGAGACCGGTCGGCGGTATGGCGGGCTGGGACTGATGATCGATCAGCCCGGCTGGTCCCTCTCTCTCACTCCCGCTCCGGTCGATACCCTGCTTGCTCCGCCCGCCTGGCACGACCGCCTGGCGGCCCTGTTGGCCCGTATTCGGCAAGCCCAGGCCGCGCCTCTGCCCATGCCGGGGGTGACCCTCGAGGTCTTGCACGCCCCGCCTGCCCACGGTGGCTTCGGTTCAGGCACGCAGTTGGGGCTCGCCGTCGCCTGGGGGCTCTCTCAACTCGCCCGCGAATCTCCCCCCTCGGTCCTCGAACTTGCCCGACGGGCCGGACGCGGGCTGCGGTCGGCCCTCGGCATTCACGGGTTCGCCCTCGGTGGGCTGCTGCTCGAAGCGGGCCAGTCGGAACGCGGTCAGATCGGCCCCCTCATCGCCCGGGTCGAGACCCCCGCCCACTGGCGGATCGTGCTGCTGCAACCCGGCACCGAAACCTCGGCCGATGGCTTGGCGGGGGACGCCGAAACACAGGCTCTCGGTCGCCTTCCTCCCATGCCCAGCGCCACCACCGATCGACTCTGCGGGCTCGCTGTGCGCCACCTGCTCCCCGCCGCCCAAGAGCAGCGGTTCGACGAGTTCGCCGAGGCGCTGTGGGAATATGGTTCGCTCGTGGGAGACTATTTCGCCCCTGTGCAGGGTGGGCGGTTCGCCAATCGCCGCCTCGCCGGGTTGGTCCCCCGGGTGCGGGAACTTGGCTTCCCGGGCATCGCGCAAACGTCGTGGGGCCCCACCCTGGCGGTGGCCTGCGCTTCAGAGGCAGCGGGACGCGAGTTGCAAACCCGGCTGCAACGGGAAGCCCCCGACGTGACAACTCTCCTCGCCCAGCCATCCAATCGGGGAGTGCTCTGAGTCTTTGAGCCCTGACCTGTGGACCACCCGGTCCCACCGGGAGACTCGCTCACCGCACAACCTCGGTTCCCGTCTGTCCTCAGCGGCGGCGGGCCCCAGCGCCGGCTGGTCCCAAATG
>CAIUHT010000711.1 GCA_903898975.1 uncultured Planctomycetaceae bacterium | reverse complement strand
TTCACCGCATCCTCGTGGAGGTATCCGGAACACGCGACGGCTGCCTGCCGGTCCATCGCACAACTGATGTCGTACTTGCTGTAGACAATCACAAATCGATTGTTGATCTGGATCCCCTCCAGGAACGGTTCCACCTCGTTGACAACCGATTCCAGGGCTCCACGCGAGGGACCTTGCGATGATTCCCGCCGGCGGACCTTGGTCAGCCTGTGGGCTGAACTGCTCAGGAACAGTTCGTGATCGGCCGGGATCCGCTCGATCGGGCGATCGGGGTACAACTGGCTCACCAGTCGGCGAAATCCCCGATCAAACTCCGCCGAGGCGCAGCACGCGTCGGCAAACAGAAACCCCCCGGAATCCAAAAAGCGCCGCAGTCGTTCCTGCTCCGCCTGGCTGAAACTGAACTCCCGCCTGCCATGCAGAAACAACAGCGGAAACTGGCCAAGGGAACGGTCCAGCACCGTGATGTCGCCAATGCTCGTCGAGAGCGGCAGGTTCGCCGTCCCGCGGGCCGACTGCATCATCCGCCGCAGCGCCTGCGGAGCCGCGTCCCAGTCCCCCGAATACCGGATCTTGCGCAGTTCGATCAGGTCGCGTTCGAAGCTGGCAACCTGGTCGGTTCCAGCCTCCACGGTGCCGCGCTCCAGCTTGTTGAGCACTTCCCGACCGGTCACGTAGGCGACAACATTGACGCCAATCTGCATGCTGCGGGAAACCATCCCAACCAGCGAAGGCGGTCGCTTGGGAACCGAGAAACTGGTCCACTTGTCCCACAGGCACGAGAGGTCTTGGGGTGAATAGATGAGGTTGGTGCGACACCCAACCTCCAGCCCCCACAGCTCCGCGCTGGGCTCGCCTGTCTTCTCGTCGATCAGGTCGTACTCGGCCCGAAAGACCGGGTGATCGGGCTTGAGCCGTTGCAGTCGGGCCTCGCTGGGGGGATACAGCTGCCGCACAATGTCGCGGAGCGACTCATCAAATGCCGCGCTGCGGCAATTGTTCACCGCCAGGAGAAACCCCCCCCGATCGAGATACTCCCGCAACAGTTCCAGGTCGCGGCGATCCAGCCGCAGCGGTTCATCCCCCGTGAGCAGTGCGATCGGAGCCTGCAGCAGATCACTCACCGTGGAGCGACCGATGTCGACGGTCTGCCAGTTCAGAAGCTTCGGCCACTTGGGCAGACCCGTGATGTGCTGTGTCAGGTTCCGCACATCATCCGGGTGCTTATTCCAGTTGTCACTTGTCAGCAGTTGAGTCCGCGGGTCCCGCACTCCATATTCGATCTTGTTGAACAGCACCGGGGCCAGGCCTTTCGACAGGAAGATCAGCGCCAGGCTGGTCCCCACGATTGGATCGTTCTCGCCGTCGCCGGCTCCCTGCCACGTCCCATTCACCCGATTCTGTTGGGCGACCAGGTACTCGGCCCCCTCCCGATACCAGTCGAAGTGATCGCCCCGACTGTTGGTGAAGAACCGTTGCCCGCTGAATCGACCCGCTCTTTCCAGTCCGTACAGGTAATACAGCACCCAGTTGTTCGCTGCCGCCCGATTCGGACCCGGGTTGTATTTCACCGTGAAGTTGTTCCCCAGCCACCGCAACGCCGAGGCCAGGTTGGTCTTGTCGGCCG
>CAIUHT010000710.1 GCA_903898975.1 uncultured Planctomycetaceae bacterium | reverse complement strand
GACGCTACGCGATCGCGTGACGTTTCCGATCACTGCGGACGGTTGGACTTCCATCGAGGCATGGAGTGACAGCAATGAGTTTGAAATTGCTGCGATCGTGGAGCTGAATTCGATCGCGAAGGAGGGACGAGACCCGCCCACGTGTTCGTGCTTCAGTAACGAGCCCCATGATTCGTGAAGTACGCGCCTTCGCCGGTCGATCCAGCCGGGGACGACCGGGCAGGGAACGCGCGCACTCACCGGGCGCCGCGCAAGGGCCTTGCGGGCGCCGCGGTGACGGTCGGCGAGTTGTGACACTCAGCGCAGTCCTTGGGAGGACTCACGCAGTCCGGCGGCGCGATTGGCGCCAAACCACAGCGATCGCACCCACCGCGGTCAGCACCAGCGTGGATGGCTCGGGCACGGCCGGTGGTTGCTCGGCCCGCAGTGCCAGACCCTGAAAGCGCCCGAGGGCGATGGCCGTGAACCCAGTGCCGGAAGGGGTGTTGGACTTGAGGCCAAATTCATCACTGCCCCAAGCGACGATCGATCCATCGGCTCGCAGTGCGTAAGCGGTGTAGCCCGCGACATCGATAGCCGTGAATCCGGTGCCGGAGGGAGTCTCAGACACTTGCCCATATTGATCGGAACCCCAAGCGGCGATCGATCCATCGGCTCGCAGTGCGTAAGCGGCGTAGACCCCAGTTGCGATGGCGGTGAACCCAGTGCCGCTGGGGGTGTTGGAGACTTCGCCGTCATCATCACGACCCCAAGCGGCGATCGATCCGTCGGCCCGCAGAGCATAGGCGCTGAAGTACCCGCCTGCGATGGCCTTGAACCCAGTGCCGGAGGGGGTGTTGGACACCAATTGGCCTATCTGGTCAGCGCCCCAAGCGGCGATCGAGCCGTCGGCCCGCAGTGCGAAGGCGGTGAAGTACTCGCTTGCGATGGCCGTGAACCCGGTGCCGGTCGGGATGTTGGACACTTGGCCGTTGACATTCCAACCCCAAGCGGCGATCGATCCGTCAGCCCGCAGTGCGTAGCCGTTCCAGTACCCGCCGGCGATGGCCGTGAACCCAGTGCCGCTGGGAGTGTTGGAGACTTCGCCGTCCTCATCACGCCCCCAGGCGACGATCGACCCGTCGGCCCGCAAAGCGTAGCTGGTGTTGCCACCGCTGGCGATCGCCGTGAACCCAGTGCCGGAGGGAGCACTGGACACTTGGCCAAAGAGATCATTCCCCCAAGTGGCGAGGGAACCTGCGACGGCAATCCGGCCCATCAAGCTCATCGTGACCAGGCAGGCCAAGCCCAGGAAGCGAATCATGCGGCAAATCATTGGGGTGTCTCTTTTGAACCGGGTTGCTGGGAGCCATTCAGGCTCCTCAAGGCTGAAACGAGTTACCCTCTCGACACACTCGGGAGGACCACCAGCCGTGGGGAGTTGATGTCACCTCGATTGCAAGAGGTTATCTCTCTCCTCTGGTGGAGAATTCCTTTTAAGCGACCTCATCTCTGGGTTGCAACGAGCAAGAGGCTCCGCTCATCAAGACAGAAATTAGGCATGCATTCGCTGCAAAAATGAAACGGAGACCGGAATTGTTGAGATGGTTAAGCGAAGGCTTCAAGTCTCATTCTGGGGACGGACATCTGGTCTGTCCGTCGATTCGAGCGACAGGACGATAAGACCAGACCCAACAGGGCTGCTCGCGGGGAGACCTTCCAGGGCGGGAAACAACAACGTTTGAGTCTTAAGATTCCCCTCAAGCACCGCTCGATCGTATCGAGATTCTTCGAAGGAAGAGACGTCGCTGGTGTGGTAGCCGCCACGCCTCACTTTGGGCTCCCTCCCTGGCTCAAGTGCTTGAACCTCGGCCAGTTCCCCAACTCGATGGTCGCTTCCTTTCACGCCCAACTCTCCCGTCTCGCGGCGGTGCGTCGCCGGGGCCGGGGCAGGCCCAGGACGGCTCCCCGGCACTGGCCCCACTCCGGGCGGCGTGCGCTGCCCTGTCTCTGAGCGCGGCCAGCGAGGGGCGAGGGGGACCGGTGGGTGGCTGGTGGCTGGTGCCTGGTGGCCAAATCGGCGGTTTTTCCCGGCGGAAATCCATCTGTACCGTTTTCGCCAAGGCCCCTAAACTGCCGTCCTTCACGGACCGGGGGCCGGGTGCTCCCGGGTCTGCCTGGACTGTGTTTGGCCTCTTGTCTCCTCACGTCGTCATTCGCCATGCCGCTGCGCGTTTACAACACGCTGACCCGCCAGAAGGAAGATTTCGAGACGGTGGTGCCGGGACAGGTCGGCATGTACCTGTGCGGACCCACGGTCTACAAGCCGGCGCACATTGGGCACATGGTGGGGCCGGTGATTTTTGACACGGTCAAACGGTACCTGGTGTATTGCGGGTACCAGGTGAAGTTCGTGATCAACATCACCGACGTGGACGACAAGCTGATTGTGCGGGCCGCCGAAAAGGGGACGACAGTCGAAGCGTTGGCCAAGGAGATGACGCAGGACTATTTCGACAACCTGGCGACCATGGGGGTCGACACGGTCGATCTCTTCCCGTACGCGACGCAGCACATTCCCGAGATGCTGCAGATCATCCAGACCCTGATCGACAAGGGGCACGCGTACCCGCTCGAGGGGGACGTCTACTTCGCGGTCACCTCCGATGACGACTACGGGGCCCTCAGCCATCGCAATGTCGACGAGGTGCTGGCGGGAACGCGGGTCGAGGCGAATGACCGCAAGCGGCATCCCGCCGACTTCGCCCTGTGGAAGGGCTCGAAGCCCGGCGAACCGTCGTGGGACAGCCCGTGGGGCCCGGGCCGACCGGGGTGGCACATCGAGTGCTCGGCGATGTCGATGAAGTACCTGGGGGCGACGCTCGACATCCATGGCGGGGGGCTCGACCTGATGTTCCCGCACCACGAG
>CAIUHT010000709.1 GCA_903898975.1 uncultured Planctomycetaceae bacterium | reverse complement strand
CGCTGGTCGCCCCCAAGGGCCCCGGTCACCTCGTGCGGGCTGAATACGAGAAGGGGGGCGGCGTCCCCTCGCTCGTCGCCTTCTGGCCCGGCTGCTCCGACAACGCCCGCAAGCTGGCCCTGGCCTATGCCAAGGGGATCGGCGGCACCCGCGGTGGTGTGATCGAAACCAACTTCGCCGAAGAAACCGAGACCGACCTGTTCGGCGAACAGGTCGTCCTCTGCGGTGGCGTGAGCGCCCTGGTCAAGGCCGCCTTCGAGACGCTGGTTGACGCCGGCTACCAGCCCGAGATGGCCTACTTCGAGTGCATGCACGAACTCAAGCTGATTGTCGACCTGCTGTACCAGGGGGGGCTGAACTACATGCGGTACAGCATCTCCAACACGGCCGAATACGGCGACTACACCCGCGGCCCCCGCATCGTCACCGACGAGACGCGTGCCGAGATGAAGAAGATTCTCCACGAAATCCGCTCGGGCCAGTTCGCCAAGGAGTGGATTCTCGAGAACAAGGCGAATCAGCCCACCTTCCAGGCCACCCGTCGCCACGAGCGGGCCCACGCGATCGAAACGGTCGGTCGCCAGCTCCGCAGCATGATGCCCTGGATCAAGGCCAAGGAAATCAAGTAGGCCCGCGGGCCACGAGCGCGTGAACCCGGGCGGCAACACCCCCCAGGTGCCCGTCGCGAGTCAAATTTCAAGAGTCTCCAGCCCTTGGGCCCTCTGCCCAAGGGCTGGTTTTTTTATGTACCACGCGGCCTTCCCGCACTGCACATCCCCAACGGCCTCACCCCTCGATCCAGTGGTTGTTGCCCAAGGAACAAGGTCGCCAGCCAGCTGAGAACGCCCTTTCAGCGCTCACAGTTAAGCGCTCGCAGTTAAGCGATCGGATTGAACCGACTCCTCCCACGCGAAGCCCCGCCCTGGCGGAGTCCATTCGCCCACTTTCGCGAACGTCGCCTGCCGCCGTGGCGCCCCACGCAGGTTGTGTCGAGCGACTCTCCCCACTGCGGGTCTATCGCCAGCTCAAACCGTCAATCCAGATCTGCAACGGCGGCGCTCCCCACGAGTCGAACCCCAACGACAGCCATTCCAGCCGACTCGGCAGCACTCCCGTCTGCTTCCAGCCCTCGCCTCCACCCAGCGGCACTCGAATCAACTGCCAGCCCTCGCGGGCCTCGTTCGCCGCAGGCTGGCTCAACAGGTCGCCCGGGGGCGTCAGCACCACCCGTGTCTCCCCCGGCCCACCCAGCGTGACCACCGGGTTCTCTCCCTGCCACGCCGGTATGTTTTCGTTCCGCGTCCGAACCCAAAACAACAGGGCTGTCTTCCCCTCCAGCCCCACCCGCCGCTCCTCCGTTGGTCGGTACACCAGGTCCACCCGACCGCCACTGTACGGACTCACCTCCGCCCGCAACGACACCCTCCCCGCCAGCGACTCCCCCTCGTCATCATGGAACGTCACCTTCGAACCCGCGTCGTTCCAACTCCACAGTTTCGCCTCCCCTTCCGTCCCCGCTTCTTCCCCGGCATCCACCACGTACAGATCGCGCCAGGCCAGGTCGGCCGATCGCCGGTTGTTGACCGTCACCGCCACCCGGTAGAAGCCCGCCTTCGCATACACGTGCCTCACCTCGGCACCCGTCGCTGTCTTCCCGTCGCCCAAATCCCAGGCGTACTCCAAACGCCCCCCGGCGGGGTCCCGCGACTCGCTCGCCTCGAACCGCACCTCGTCTCCCACCGTCGCCCGCTGGGGCCCCTTCAGTCGCGCCACCGGTGCACTCCCCCCGGGGGGCGGACCACTCCGATAGGTCACGCGTGTCACCCCCCCGGCGTCATGAAATTCCCCCTGCTGGTTGGCCCGAAAGCGATTCCCCGCCAGGTCCAGCCAGTCGGCGTGCTGGGCGAAGATTGCCCACGTGTTGTGCTCCAGCACGTTCTGCTCGAGCACCCAGTGATACGCCTTGAACTTCGCCCCCCGCGTGGCCTGGTCGCCAATCAGCGCGATTCCCGCCCCGCGATTTCCCACGCAGCGATTCCCCCTCAGCACCGTGTGACTCGCTGATCCGAACATGAACACAATCCCCGCGTGCCCCTCGTTGGGCAGGTGCGGCGAATTGTGGTGCCCCCCGGCCAACCCGTTGTAACTCGCCTCGTTGTCGATCAGCACCGTCTGGTCAGACGCCCCCAGCCAGAAGCCATAGCTGCAATGGTTGGCGCGGTTCCGCCGATAGACATTTCGCGGCGACCACGCCTCGAAGCCATTGTTGTTGGCGTAAGAACAGTCGTTCTCTTCAAACAGGTTCCCCGTGCTGACCCAGCCATTCAGCACCCGCACAAAAATTCCGTCGCCCCCATGCGTGCAGTCGTTGCGGAGGAACCGGTTGTTGTTCGAGCCACTTTCGATCAGCACGCATGTCGAATCGCGGGCATGCACCTCCCCCGGGTCCTTCCGCAGCCCATGCGACAGCCGGTTGTCGCGAACCAGGTTCTCCGAGGCGTGCCACAGCTTCAGGCAGGTATTTGACGTGTGCGAGAAATCATTCGCCGAAAGCGTGTTGCGGTCACTGTCGACCAGCACGCACCCATCCCAGACGCGATTCGCCCGGTTGTTGTGCAGCACCACCCCCCGACACCGCTCCAGCACAATCCCTCCCCGCCGCCCCTGCTCGCCCCACCCAAACGCCGGGTCATGGAAGTTGTCGGAAAAGTCGCAGCCCTCGATTCGGCAGTCCTCGCAGTCAATCAGCCGCAGCCCGGTTTCGAACCCGTGCACCCGCAGATTGCGCACGGTCACTCCGCGCACCCCCCGCAGCACCACCCCGGTCCCCTGGAACAGCTTCGGCTGCTCGCCCCCCGGTCCCACCACCACCGCCCCGCCCCCGTCGATCACAATGTCCGAGGTCTCCACCACCAGCGGGCCCAACTCATCATCGGCCTGCCAGGTGGTTGGGGCGGTAATCACCGTCGGCTCTTCCGCCGCCCAACCCGCAGACACCAGCGTCCCCAGCAGCAGGCCCAATCGCAGCCCCAGTTGGAGCCCCAGTTGCGCGACCAGCTTCCATCCCCCCGCGGCCCGGGCGGGTCCCGACAGCGCGTTCCTCAGGCTCAGCCCAACCCGCAACCGAGACGACATCCACGCAGGGGCGAAAATCGGCATCAGACACAACTCACAAAATGCAGGACCGAGTGACCTTCAGCCACCAACTGTTCGCCCCCACCCATGGAGGCCCGTGCCTGTCACTCCGGTAGATGCCCCAGTCATAGAGCAATTCCCTCGCATTGCAACCCACCCCCCGTCTCTGTCATCGCGCTCCCCCTCACACCGCCACGCGGCGGCCCGGGTCGCAATGGCAGGGGCTCGCGGTAGAATCTGGCACGTTGACAACCAACACCGCGTGACCGCCACCTTCGCCCCCGGTCACCACCACGGGCAATTGCCGCCGAACAACCCCCACGGTCCCCCGCCACCCACCCGCCGCACAGCGGGCCCGCGCTTCTCCCCTCAACCTCTCCCCGCGTGTGCCACATGCCCGATCGTCAATTCCAGGTGGTGCTGTCTGGCGACTTCCTGAATGAACAGGGGGTCGATGCGTATGGAGGGCTGCCTCTTCAGCACCTTGCGGCAGATCCCCGCATCGCCTGGCGGTTTCTGGTCGAACAGGGCCCCCAGCCGGGCGATCTCGATTACTGGAACCGCTTCTATTCGCTCGAGATGACCGCCGCCCAGTTGGCGGGGGTCGATGGCTTGATCCTGCTGCGCCCCCGGTTGACCGCGGCGGTGATCGAGCAGGTTGCCCGCCAACTGGTGGTGGTCGCCCGATCGGGAGCCGGTTACGACAAGGTCGATGTCGACGCCCTCACGCGCCACAACATCCTGCTGACGAACGCCCCGCTCGCACTCGACCACCCGACCGCCTCCACCGCGCTGCTGTTTATGCTGGCGCTGGCGAAGCGGTTGCTGGCCCACGACCGCATGACCCGTGCCGGGCGATGGGATCAACAGGCGGCCCAACTGGGGCACGAGATCCGCGGACGCACGCTGGGCATCGTCGGCCTGGGGCACAGCGGACGCGAACTGGTCCGCCTGGTGGCCCCATTCGCCATGCGGGTGCTGGCCTATTCCCCCCACGCCGATCCCGCCGAAGCCGCCCGCCTGGGGGTCGAACTCGTGCCCCTCGACAGCCTGCTGGCCAACAGCGATTTCGTCAGTGTGCACGCTCGACCGCGGCCCGAGAACCGGCACCTGCTGGGGGCGAAACAGTTCGCGCTCATGCAGCCGACGGCGTACTTCATCAACATCGCCCGCGGGGAACTGGTCGATCAACCGGCGCTGGTCGCGGCACTGCGGGAAGGGCGAATCGCCGGGGCTGGGCTCGACGTCTTCGAGCAGGAACCCCTCCCCGCCGATGATCCCCTCACCACGCTCGACAACGTGATTCTCACCCCCCACTGGAACGCCAGCACGCGGGATGTGTGGCAGGCCACCGGGGCGAATGTCGTGGCGGCCGTCCGGGCCGCCGCCCGCGGCGAAGTCCCCGCCCACGTCGTCAACCCCCAGGTCCTCGACCAGCCAGCGTTTCAAGACAAGCTGGCCCGCTGGCGACAGTAAACCTCACGCCAAAAGACTCGCCCAAAAAACCTCACACCAGCCAACGCCTGCTCCCCTCACGGCTGCGGCGGCCCGTCCCCTGCGGTGGCCAGTGGCCGGAATGTTTCCCGCGTCAGTCGTCCCTCGGCGTCGATGCGAACGGTAATCGCCCCGGCATCGTGGGTGGAGACAATCTCACAGCCTGGTCCATAGGCGTCGGCGAGTCGGGCCCGACCATCCCGCGGTCCCCCACTCACCACCACCAGCCCCGGTTCAGCCCACTCCCCCAGCCGGGGAGGGTTGGCAACCCGGCTCCCATGGTGCGGAGCCAGCAGCACATCGGCCCGCCGGGGGGGCTGGCCCAGCAGCGCCTGCAACCCCTGCTTCTCGACATCGCCCGTCAGCAAGATCCGCCGACCGGCGTATTCAATCGCCAACACCAGGCTCGCGGCATTGTCCGACGGGTACGTCCGCCCCCGCGCCGGATGCAGCACCTCGATCCGCACCGCGCGATCAAGCCACAGCTGGTCCCCCTCCCACGTCAGGCGGATGGGCACCTCCGCCTCGGCCAGTCGGTCGCAGGTGTCGCGGACCGGTGGCTGAGAGAAGTCGAGGTACGTGGAATGCATCAACACTTCCCCGACGGGAACCGTCCGCACCAACGCGGGCACTCCGTTGTAATGATCGCTGTCAGAATGCGAGAGAATCACGCAGTCGATCCGCGGGATGCCCCGCTCCCACAGCTGTTGTCGCACCGCGGCGGCCGCCGCCTGGCCGTTCTCCATCTGGCCCACGTCGTAGGCCACGCGGCGCCCATTGGGCAGGTCGATCAGCACCGCCAGCCCATGCCCCACCGAAAGAAAGGTGCAGCGCAGTTCACCGGCGGGAGGTGAGCGCAGCGAAACACCCAGCCCCATCACCACCCACAGCATCAGCCCGCGGGTGCACAGCCATTCCCCCACCGGACTTCGTCGGGACCAGACCAGCCCGGCCAGCAGCAGATAGAACCCCAGCAGCCAGCCCTCGCTGGGACCGGGCGAGTAAAAATGCCCCCACGGGACCGCCGCCGATCCCTGCACCACCAGCATCAACCCCCGCAACCCCACGTCGTACACCCAGCCCAACATCCCGCCCAGCCACGGCAGAAACAGCCCCACCGTCAGCAGCAGGTAACCCGCCCACAGCACGGCGACCGACAGTGGCGCCAGCAGCAGGTTGGCAACAAACCCCACGGGCGACACCAGGTGAAACCGCGCCATCCCCAGGGGCAGGGTGAACAGCCAGACCGCCGCCAGTGTCAGCGTGGCCTGCAGCAGCCATCGCCCACACCACCGCTTCAGGGCGTACGTCCATCCCTCGGGTTCCAGCGGCAGTGCGTCTCGATCCCGCCGGGCCTGCCACTGCCGCACCCACACCCCCAAGCGCGGCGACCACAGCAACCCCGCGACAGCCAGGAACGAAAGCTGCGCGCCGGTGTCGAACAGGTGCGTGGGATTCGCCGCCAACACGCCCAGCACCGCCAGCGCCAGGCTGTTCGCCAGTGGCATGCGGCGGTGCCACGCCCCTCCCGACACCAGCGCCAGCACCATCAGCACCGCCCTCAGCACCGGAGGCTGCGCGTCGGCGAGGAACGAATACCCCAGCACCCCCCCCAGGATCAGCGCGGTCGACCCAAACCGTCCCAACCCGGCCAGTCGAGCCAGCCCCCACAACAGCCCGGCGAGAATCCCCACGTTCGCCCCCGAGATCGCCAGGATGTGCATCGTCCCGCTCTCGGTGAAGGCGAGCCGCAGTTCTTCGGGAATCGCCGTGCGGGTCCCCAGCAACAGGGCCAGCCCCAACGGCTCGGTCTCCCGCGACAGCCGGCGTCTCAGCAGATCCTCGGCCCCCGCGCGCAGCGCCCCCTGCCACCGCCGCCAAAAGACCCGGCCCGACGCCACCAGCCGCACATCCTCGGGCTCAGGACAGCGCACCGTCACGTGCACCCCCTGCCCCCGCAGAAATCCCCGAAAGTCGAACCCGCCAGGGTTGCCCGGACCACGCGGGCGGGCCAGGCTTCCCACCACGTCGACCACATCGCCCGCTCCAATCCCCGCCAGCACCCCCACGACCTCCACGCGCGCCAGGCCAGTCACGCGGGTCGACTGCGGTCCCTGCCACAACTCCCGGCACTCGATCAGGCAGAGCGTCCGGTCCGACTGCGGTCGCCCCCCGCGGTCAAGCGACGGGCGCGCTGGCAACCGCACGGGCCGCTCCACCACCCGGCCCACCAACCGGACCGGGGCCGCCGTTTCCCGCGCGTAATGCACAATCGCCGCCGGGGCCACGCACGACCAGCAGAGGTGGTGCCATAATCCCCCGGCGAAGCCGACACTCCCCAGCAACGCCACGGTCGCCAGCAGGTCGCCACCGCCAGTCGCCCAATTCCCCCGGCCACTCCTCTCCCGATCACTCCTCGCCAGGCCACTCCTCGCCACGCACCACCGCAGCAGGGTGATCGCGAACCAGGTCACCCACGCCCCGGCCGCCCACAGCAACCAGGTCTGCGGCGCAAGGGGCTGCAGGCGATCAACCGCGATCCCCGAGGCGAGGGCCATGGCCACTGGCACCGCGGGCAGGCGCCGCCGGGAACCACCGCCACGCGCCTCGCCAGGGACAGCGGTGGCCGCTGCCTCAGGTCGATCGGAGTTCGGCGCGACAAGCGTCATGACAGTCCCGGGACATCAACCCATTCCAACCCAACTCACGCCGCTTGGCGCAATCAACCGCAATTCAAGCACGCCCGGGCCGAACAATCCCCGCCACCCTAGGCAATCTCCCCGGCTCCACTCAGGCCAGCACGTCGTGCAGCACCTGGCCATGGACGTCGGTCAAGCGGCGTTCAATGCCATTGTGGTAGTAGCTCAGGCGGGTGTGGTGCAGACCCAGCAGGTGCAGCAGCGT
>CAIUHT010000708.1 GCA_903898975.1 uncultured Planctomycetaceae bacterium | reverse complement strand
TACTGCGAGGAACAAGCTTCATGGCCTAGGATGCAAAGACAGACAACCGATCTCAGCTGGGAGAATCTGCTGAACCGATGGTGCGAGACTGCATGGGCAGTCACCCGCTGGAGGTGAAGACATTCACACGCACGATCTGTGGCCCTTCGCGGATGGAAGACAACTGTCACAGGGTCCTCGATGTGACCTGTCGCAAGGAAGAATCAAGGACGCGGGAGAAATGCGGCCGGGGGATTATCGTCTGTCCTGCCGGTTCACACGCTCACGCTGGAGGCAACATCCCGGCCAGCACAGCCTGGCAGCGTAGCCGCGAGCGTGCGGTTGGAGCATCGAGTTCCTGGCGGGACGTCGAGACGGCGATCACATCAGAGCGTCCGCTGCCCCTGCCGGGGCCAGGAAGAGAGTCTGTTCCGAGAATTGCGGTCTCCGGTGCTGGTGACGCAAGTGAATTTCCCCGTGAGGCTTGCGTCGTCGACCGCCGGCCTTGAAAGTAACACGGGCCCCGTTTTGCTCCTCCGGACAACACCGATGCGACTGCGCGTTCTCTGCTGGCTCTCGACAATGTTTTTTACGACCACCGTGCTTGCTCAAGCACCGGTCGATGCCGTCTATCACGGTGGCGATGTGGTCACCATGGACGACCGCTACCCGACAGCCGAAGCGGTGGCGGTGAAGGGGGGACGGGTTGTCGCCGTCGGCACGAAAGCCGATGTTCTCAAGCTCCGGGGAGAGACGACCAGGCTGATCGATTTGGGCGGGCGGTGTCTGCTGCCCGGGTTCGTGGATGCCCATGGGCATTGCATGTTCGTCGGGATCCAGGCGGCGTCAGCCAACTTGCTCCCCCCGCCCGACCATACCGTCGATGACATCGCCAGTCTCCAGGTTGAGCTGAGGAAGTGGGCTGAGGGCGAGACCGCCAAACGGTTCAAACTGATCCTCGGCTTTGGGTATGACGACACGCAACTGAAGGAACAGCGACATCCGACCCGACAAGAGCTGGATGAAGTCTCCAGGGACGTGCCGGTGCTCATTATTCACCAGTCGTCTCACCTGTCGGCGATGAACACCAAGGCTCTCGAGCTTGCCCAGGTCACTGCCGACACCGAGAACCCCTTGGGCGGGGTGATCCGCCGGGAACAGGATGGCAAGACGCCGAACGGTGTCCTGGAAGAGACCGCGTTCATGCTGGCGGCCTTGAAACTGCTGCCGAAGCTGGGTGAAGCCGAGCTGGAGAGCATCGGCCTCGCAGGGCAGCGGTTTTATGCTGCCAACGGTTTCACATTCGCTCAAGAAGGCCGCTCCAGCGCGGTCCTGGACAAGACCTGGATGCGGTTGGCCGAGGCGAAGAAGATGCTCATCGACGTCGCTTCGTACCCGGACATGACCTTCTCTGACACCCCATTCGGCCTCGATACTCCCTGGCACAGCAAGGTGCTGCAGAACGGCTACCGCATCGCCGGGGTGAAGTTGAGCTTTGATGGCTCCCCCCAGGGGAAGACGGCGTTCCTGTCGCAGCCCTACTTCATCGCGCCGCACGGTCTGCCATCGGGTTTCGTCGGTTACCCCACGTTGCCCGCCGAGGAAGTGAACCGCAAGATCGCCCTGTGCCAGGAGAAGGGCTGGCAGTTCCAGGCGCATTGCAACGGCGACGCAGCCTGCGACCTGATGATCAGCGGAGTGCGGAATGCCCGCGCGAAACACGGTCCGGCCAAAGACCGGCGGGACGTGATGATCCACTGCCAGACGATTCGTGAAGACCAGCTCGACGCCATGCAGGAGTACGGGTTGATCCCGTCCATGTTCGGCATGCACTGCTTCTATTGGGGCGACTGGCACCGGGATTCCGTCCTGGGGGCCGAACGGGCCGAGCGAATCAGTCCCGCACGGTCGGCCCTGCGGCGAGGCATGATTTTCTCCCAGCATCACGATGCCCCGGTCGCCTTGCCGAGTGCTGTTCGGATCCTGTCGTCGGTGGTGACTCGCCGCACCCGCAGTGGCGACATCCTTGGGGCGGGGCAATGCATTCCGGTCGACGCCGCGCTCAAGTCGATCACGCTGTGGGCCGCCTACCAGCACTATGAGGAGGCCAACCGCGGTTCGATTGAAACTGGCAAACTGGCGGACTTCGTGGTGCTGGACAAGAACCCGCACAAAGTCCCGATCCTGGCCCTGAGCGAGCTGAAGGTGATGGAGACGATCAAGGAGGGCAAAACGGTCTACACCGCGAAGTGACGCTATGGTGACCTTGCCCCCTCAACTTGCGGAGGTCGTCATGCCCCGCGCCCACCTGGCGGTCATCGTTTGTCAGGCCTGAGGCCTGGTGGCCACTTTTCTCAGGCCGACGACGCGGTTCGAGAGGGGGCAGGTCCTCAACAGCAACGTCGCCAACCTGCCTTGAGGCAGGTCAAAGCTGGCCGCCGGGCCGAAAGGCGAGTCGTTCGCCACCGGTCTGCCCACCCCGGCCCTGACGGCACTGATTGACTGCTGAAGGTGGCGGGATGAGCGGTCTACGAACAGTGGACCTCTGCGAGGGGGCAGACCAGCCTCCCGCCGGCAATCGACAAGCGGGTGGCGACAGGGAGTTGAGGTGTGCTCAACACGGTGCATTGTTGGTGTTTCCAACAATTCTGTTGCAAACTCGGCATCGATCGTTTGTAATTCCACCGGGGTCGCTGCCAGCGTTCCGATCATGGCATCCTTCGGGATTCAAGGGGTTCGGGGTCGCTGGCGGATTGACCGGAATTGGCACTTGGGTTTGCTTGACTGGAGATTAAGGCATGTTCGTTCGAGGAATCGTGGGGGCGGCTCTTGGTGCGTTGGCCGGTGCGGTGGCGTGGGGCGCGCTGGTGTATTTCCTGAAAGTCGAAGTGGGCTACGTCGCGTGGGGAATCGGCTTCCTGGCTGGCTTGCTGGGCCTGCGATTCTCCGATAGCCAGGGGAGCCCTGCCTTGGGAATTGCCTGTGCTGTTATTGCGCTGCTCGGGGTCGCGGCGGGGAAAGTCTTCGCGCTCTGGCTGTTCCTGGGAAGCATGGGAGCGCCACCGGTCAACCCTGAGCAATTGGCCATCTCCACCCTCGCCGACAGTCTTGTCGAGGAGCGTGAAGCCCAGGGACAGCGAGTGGTGTTTCCTCCCGGCAAGAGCCTCGCTACAGCCCAGGCCCAACAAGATTACCCTCCCGAGATCTGGGCCGAAGCCGAGACGAAGTGGCGGGCGAACTCGGCTGAGGACCGAATGCTTGTGTTGGCCGCCCTGGCGTCGAACAGCGAACTGTCGGCAACCAACCGTCTGAAGGTGGCCATCGCGGGACTGTTTCGCGGCGCGGGTGTTTCCCCCTTTGATCTGCTGTGGGCGTTTCTTGCGGTGTCGACCGCCTTCAAGCTGGGGAGTGGTGGATCGGACTCTTAGGTTTGTGGCCCCCGGCTCAACCGACCTGTTGGCGGGTCAAGGCGACGTCGTTGCGTCGGACAGGTCGGGCTGACAAAGATTGATCGAAATGCTTCGCTTCGGTCGGAGCCCAGCGGTCCCTCACTTCGTGACGAACGTGGGCGGCTCGTCGCTCGCGCACCCCGCCCTCAGCCGCGCGACCACACCGCCAAGGGAGTCCGCGCCAGTCGAGTGGGACTTCTCCCGCTCTTCCCAAGCGACGCTGCCGGCGAAAACGCTGTCGAAGGAAGCCAGTTGGACGTGCATTGGCCATGAGCCCTGAAGCGACTCTCGTTCGCCAGGTTGACGAACGCTTTCAGCCTGTCCGTTGGCTGGTGCCGTGCCAGTCTGCCGCAGCGTGGCTGCGTTCCACAGCGAGACGGGCTCCTTGAACGCGACCCTCCGCATGCAACGACCGCTGCGGAATTGCCGCGCTGATGGGCCGGGTACACCACTCGCTGTTCCTGGACGCCTGGCAGGCAAATTCCTAGGTTGATTGGACGGGGTGCGGCAAGGCCGGTTGGTCTTTGTCGTTGCTCCCGGGCTTTGGCTGCGTTTTCGGGCGGCTCTCTTCGGCCTCGTCTCTCGTGGTCCGAGTGGTTCTCCCGAACGGTGACAGGACGCACCGCTGGAGTTCACGGAGGGTGGATTGATTCCCTCTGTAGAACGTCTTCGTCATGAATCCCGGGCTGTACGACACGCTGCTTACGGTTGCGCTCGAACGCGATCTGCAGGCCCTCGCCGACCCTCGGCTGTGGGAGTTCGCCACGCTCGACCCCGGCGACTCGCACACGGTCTTCGCCCAGTTCCTCGAACATCTGCTGGCGAACGCCCTTTCGCAGTTCCGCGGCCAGGAAGCGGTCGAGCAGCAGCGACGCCTGGTCCAGCGCGTCGTCGCCGTCCTCGCGGAAGAGCTCCGCGAAACTCCCGACCCCACCTGGAATCTCGCCACTCCCCTCCGCCGGCTGCTTGCGGTTCAGAAAGATCAGGCCGGAACCTCCGCCGATCGCCCCGACACACCCCTCGCCCGCTCGGCGCTGCTCACCGGAACCCGGATTGACCCCAGCCTGTCGGGCCAACTGCGCAAGGAAATCGCGACCGCCGACCGCGTGGATATCCTGTGCTCGTTCATCCGCTGGAGCGGGCTGCGGCTGGTGCTTGAGGAACTGAAGGCATTGAACAGTCGGCCCAGCGACACCGGCCCCCGCTTGCGGATCATCACCACGACCTACATGGGGGCAACCGATCCCCGTGCCATAGAAGTTCTCGCTGCGCTGCCGCAGACCGAAGTCCGCGTCAGTTACGACACCCAGCGGACCCGGCTGCATGCCAAGGCGTACCTGTTTCATCGGGAGACCGGGTTCAGCAGCGCTTATGTAGGCTCGGCGAACCTCTCCCAGGCAGCCCTCTCGGAAGGGCTTGAGTGGACCACGAAGATCTCGGGATACGAACTTCCCTACCTGTGGGGCAAGATCGTCGCGACGTTTGAAACCTATTGGCAGGATGCGGAATTCCAGCCGTATTCGATCGCGGCTCCCGAGCGACTCCGCGAGGCGATTCGCCGGGAGTCGGCGGGGGGCGACGCCGGAGAAGGTGACAGCCTCCAGTTCGACCTGCGGCCGTTTCCGTTTCAGGAAGAGATTCTCGACGTCCTCTCGGCTGAACGCGAACTGCAGGGTAAAACCGCGCAGCTGGTGGTCGCCGCGACCGGGACCGGAAAGACCATGATTGCGGCGTTCGACTACGCGCGCGTGGCGCGGGCGGAAGGCCGGAAGCCCCGGCTGCTGTTTGTCGCGCATCGCGAGGAGATCCTGCGGCAGGCGCAGGGAACCTTTCGGGCGGTGCTGCGCGACCAGAACTTTGGCGACGTGCTGGTCGCTGGCAGTCAACCGACGCAGCAGGCGCACCTGTTCTGTTCGATTCAAAGTTACAACGCCCGCGAGCTGGCCCAGTTGCCAGGCGACGCCTTCGACTATGTCGTGGTCGACGAGTTCCATCACGCCGCGGCCCCCAGCTATCGAGAGCTGCTGGACCACGTGCGGCCGAAGATTCTGCTCGGGCTGACAGCGACTCCCGAGCGGTCGGATGGGCTCGATGTGCTGCACTGGTTTGGTGGGCGGGCAAGTGCCGAGATTCGGCTGCCCGATGCCATCAACCGGCGGCTGCTCTGCCCCTTCCAGTACTTCGGCGTGTCAGACGCGGTTGACCTGAGTGGTCTGCAGTGGCAGCGGGGCGGGTACCGCATCGACGAACTCGACCGGGTCTATACGGGGAATGATCTGCGGGCCCAGCTGGTGCTCGACAAGGTGCACGAGTTGCTGGTTGATGTCCGGCGGGCCCGCGGGCTGGGGTTCTGCGTCAGCCAGGCGCACGCCGAGTTCATGGCCCGCTTCTTCACCACGCGCGGGGTGCCATCTCGGGCATTGACCGCCGAGTCACCAGGCGAGCTCCGTCGCAACGTCCAAGACCAGCTCCGTCGCCGGGAGCTGAACTTCCTGTTCGTGGTCGACCTGTACAACGAAGGGGTCGACATTCCCGAGATCGACGCAGTGTTGTTTCTGCGGCCAACCGAGAGCCTGACCGTGTTTCTGCAGCAGTTGGGACGGGGACTCCGGCTGCATCCCGAGAAAGACTGCCTGACAATTCTCGACTTCATCGGGGCGCATCGGCGGGAGTTCCGGTTCGCGGCTCGGTTGCGCGCGTTGGGAACCCAGCCGGGCGGGCAATTGGTGGAGGAAATCGAAGGGGGCTTTCCGCATCTGCCGGCAGGGTGCGCGATTCGGATGGAACGGATCGCCCAGCAGCGGGTGCTGGAAAATGTGCGTGCGGCGGTGCGGTTGGGCCGCACCCAACTGGTGAAAAGTCTGAAAGACCTCGGCAGCTACCTCGGCCGGGCCCCGGGGCTGGCAGAGGCACTGACCTATCTCGACTGCCCGCTGGAGGAACTGCTGAAGCGGGGATTGTGGTCGCAGTTGCTGGCCGAGGCGGGCTGGGGCGCGGCGGTTCGCGATCCCGATGCTGAGCGGCTGGCGAAGGGGATTCAACGGATCGCGCATGTGGAGTGTGCCGGGCAGATCCGGGAGTGGCTGCGCTGGCTCGACGCGGCGGTCGGGTTGGGACAGGGGGAAGAGCGGCCCGCAGAAGCGTCGGCGGAGAGAGGGGGCGTCGCAGCGACGACCGGGCCGGAAACTGCAGCCCAGCGTGCGGTGGAGATGCTGCACGTAAGTTTGTGGGATCTGGCCAGCCTGGACTGGAGCGTGGCCGATGCGCAGCGCAGGCTGGCGGAGAACCCGGCGGCGCTCGCCGATCTGCGGGCGGTGCTGCAGCATCGGCTGGCCTCGGCGCCAGCGCATCCGGCGGGGCAGTTGCCCGCGTTGTCGGGGCCACTCACGGTGCATGCGGCGTACACGCGCGCCGAGGTGCTGGTCGGCCTGGGACATTGGTCGTTGTCGCGAAGACCGACTCAGCGGGAGGGGGTGCTGCACCTCGCCGGGCCGCGAGTCGACGCATTCTTCGTGACGCTGCAAAAGACCGAAGCGAACTATTCCCCGACAACGATGTACGAAGATTATCTCATTTCGCCCGACCTGTTTCACTGGCAATCGCAGAGCGGAACCTCGGTGGCGTCCGCGACGGGGCAGCGGTATCTGCGGCATCGCGAGCGAGGCTACACACCGCTGCTGTTCGTGCGGGAAACGCCAAAGTTGGCGACAGGTTCGTCGGCACCGTTCTATTATCTCGGCCCGTGCGACTACGTGGCCCACAACGGAAACCGTCCGATCAACATCACCTGGAAGCTGAGGCACCCCGTCCCGGCACGCCTGTTCCGCACCATGGCCCGGCAGAACGTGGGGTGAGCAGGGAGCGGTCGGGGCAGTGCCGGATCACCGTCACACGGTTGGTCTCCGCAGCGGGATGGGCAACGGCGAACCCTATCTGCGAACGCAAACTCCATGAGCGATCGGCGGTGCCGAGGGGACGTGGCTTGTGGATGTTCATGGTCGGCCGGTACGAAATGTTTCCAAGCTTGGTGAACAATCCAGCCTGCATGGATCGCAAGTCATCCGTCATGAGCGCCGGTAAGGCCAAAGCCAACCGGAAGGAGCCTCCCCTCCGTCAGCAGCATCGGCCCCCGCAGGGCTCCGGCCGTGCGGCATGCATGGATTCATCGCCTGTCGTACGCCCCAGTAACGCCTGCTCCGCCCCACCCAGTCGATCCCCCCGCTCGGGGACCTTCCAAAAAATCTCGCCCAGATTTTTCTTGACATCGTGTGTTCACCCGGTATCTTGCAAACCCAGCTTTGGTTCCGCAATCGGTGCTGGCCCTGTCGCTTGCTCAGGCGCCTGGTCGGCGTTTTGTTTGTCGGCACCAGTCATTGGTTCACTCGAG
>CAIUHT010000707.1 GCA_903898975.1 uncultured Planctomycetaceae bacterium | reverse complement strand
GCATTGGCCACAGCCAGGCGGGCTTCGGTCTCGGGACTCGGCAAACGCAGAAACGGGGGGGCATTGCGGCGGATGTGGCTGCCGTAGTCCCCCACTCCCCGCTCAGGCACATTGTGGAAGAATGCCTTCAGTCCATAAAAGTCGCGCTGCGTGAATGGGTCATACTTGTGATCGTGACACCGACAGCAGCTGAAGGTCTGCCCCAGCCAGACCGCGGCGGTGGTCTCGACTCGATCGGCGGTGTATTCGGCGAGGAACTCGGCCTCAATGATTCCCCCCTCCTCGTTGAGCATGTGATTGCGATGGAATCCGGTGGCGATGCGCTGGTCGCGCGTCGGTTCGGGCAGCAGATCACCGGCCAATTGCTCAATCGTGAACTGGTCAAACGGAAGATTGGCATTGAAGGCGCGGACCACCCAGTCGCGCCAGGGCCAGAGTTCGCGGTCGCGATCCACCTGGTAGCCATTTGAGTCGGCATACCGGGCCGCATCGAGCCACGCCACCGCCAGGTGCTCGCCCAACGCGGGCCGTGCGAGATAGTAATCGACCATCTCGGCATACGCCTGCGCGCTGGCAAACCGCTGCTGCTCCGCGATGGTGGGGGGGAGACCCGTCAAGTCGAGAGCGACACGCCGTACCAGTGTGGCTGCATCAGCCCGGGGCGCGGGGACGAGCCCCTGTTGCGACAGTCCGATCCCCACAAAATCATCGATGCTGTTGCCCTGAGGCGATTTCACGGGTGGGACAAATGCCCAATGCTGTTCGTAGCGGGCCCCACCTGCCAACCAGCGGCGCAGCAAGTCTTTCTGAGACGAACTCAGCTTCTTGCCCGATTGGGGCGGAGGCATCTGCGTCGCTTCGTCGGTCGACAGGACCCGGGCGAGAAACTCGTCACGGTCAAAGTCACCCGCCTGGTCCAGGCGCAGATCGGCCTTGCGATTCGCCTGGTCCGGCCCATGGCAGGCCCAGCAGTTGTCCGAGAGGAGGGGACGGATCTCGCGATTGAAATCGGGGAGAGCCGGCTCGGCCGCCGACAGGGGGAGACACAACACCGCAGCCCACAGGAGGCCGCCCATCACCAGCAATCGCATGAACATGCTCCCTGCAGATCGTTTCACTCGTGGCGCAACTCCCAGATCCGCTTCAGTCCACAGCACCCCGGCCCTTTGGGGGAGAGCTGCCTTCCCCCGGTCATGATTCATGCCGCGACCACACCACCGCCGAACAGGGCACCGCCGGACAGGGCACCGCCAAGCCCCTCACGCGGAATTCTCCACCACAGCCATGAACGTTGCCAGACGACTGGAAACCTGGTTCGAATGGCAGCAATGACAATCCGCCAGGCCCGACCGAAGAACACCGACAGCCGGGACATCACTTTGCCCCAGAGTCGGAATCGTCCCGGGGTGGGCGGCGGTCGAGGATGAGCTGATTGCTGACAGTTTCGTAGCGGGCCGTGACGCCGGTCCAATTCCATCGGTAGATCTTGCCACTTCCCTGCGGATTTTTGCCCTCTTCGTGCGGGATCCCCAGTTCACCGAGAACATCGGCAGGGACCGCCTGCGAGTTCTCATCCACGAACGATCGAGAGGGCTGCCAGCGGATCGCCACGACACGGGCCGTGTCGGAACCGGGCGTGGCCAGCGCGGCTGCGTCGAGCGGTTTGGCACCTCCCCGGCCCAGGGCGCGGAAGTTGTACTGCGCTTCATCCGAATAGATCAGGGCGAATTCCTTGATCGGGCGCCCCTCCAGTGTGAGGTTCACATGAGACGCCCACACCATCGGCCCCATTCGTGGCGGCTCGATGTTCGTCGACTGGGCTCCATTGCGCGCCAACCGTTCGAGAACCCCCTGGCGGGTGGTTTCGAATGGCAGCCAACTCAGGCCGTCAGGAGCAGACTCGCGGCGGGGAAATCGCCAGGCATCCGGCATCCAGTAACTGCGGCCCCAAAACGCAGCTCCCATCAGCAACAGCAGCAGCCCCCATCGGATGATTCCCTCGGCACCAGGTCCCGTGGGACGCTCGAGTCGGGTCAGCACGGGGCGTTGCTCTCCAGCCGTCACTCCCCCAGTCGACTCAGAAGTGGGCTCGGGCACCATCGAACACCTCACAGGGAGAAAACAGGAGCCGAATCAACCCGGGCACTCCCGGGACTTGCCAGCACGACCATCATCGAGAGATCGGCCGTCCGGTGCAATTCGGATTGGGGCCGGCTCTCCAACAACCGACGCCCCCCTGAATGTGCCGAACTTTTCAATGATCGTTCAGGCCAGCAGTTCTTCCGCAGGCCGGTATTCGTACTGGAATGGACTTCCGGGAAGCGCCAGCGCCGCAAATGCGGGAGAAGCCTGAACTCCCAGGCAACCTGGCAAATCGCCCGTGAGGTCACGCACCGTCCAGTGTTCCGCGGGGGGAGTGCCGGGAGGTGCCAGAATCAACCGGCATGGTTCGCGCGGGTCGAGCGTCACCTGGAATGAATCAAGTGGCAGACTGAGACCCCGGCCCAGCGCTTTCACCACGGCCTCCTTGCGGGTCCACAACGAGTAAAACCCGTCCGATCGCAACCCCGGAGGCAAGCGATGCCACTCGGCGACTTCCCCGCGCGAGAAAAACCGTTCCAGGATTTCCTGCAATTCGACACCCGGTCGGGGCACCTCCAGGTCAATCCCCACCGGCGTCCCCCAGGTCGCTGCCAGCAGAACCAGGCCTCCGCTGTGAGAGATGTTGAATTCGACTCCCGGCGAATGTCCGGCACCCGTGTCGAGTGAGGGTTTGCCCCATGGCCCGGTCACCAGCGTCCCGATCTCGCCCACCGACGGAGCGCAGCGGGAGAGCAGTCGACGCAATGCCCCCCGACCGAGCAAAAACGCCAGGCGATCCTGATCCTGCAGGAAGGCTCTCGCCCGGGTCTGCTCTCCGGGAGACAACTCGTTCGCCAACTGTTCCGCCGGGCTTTGGTGCTTCTCGACGTCGAAGAGCCAAAGCAGCACACGGTCCGAAGACAACTCCATCGGGGGCCTCCTGCGACGACGACCTCTCTCCCGTCCAATGTTCTGG
>CAIUHT010000706.1 GCA_903898975.1 uncultured Planctomycetaceae bacterium | reverse complement strand
GGCCGTTTCCAGCCAGCCCGGTCGGCCCCCTCCCCCCCGGGCGGATGGCCTGGGGGAGGGGCCGAGTGGCGGGGATCATCGCCAAATCAGGCGGAGGGGGCAACACCAGTCTCGCGGTAGCGGACCAGCACCGATTCTCCGGCCCGGACCTTTTCGCCCAGGCGGGTGACAATTTCCAACCCCTGCTCGCGGGGCAGAATGAGCTCGGTGCGGGAACCGAGTTTGATCATGCCAAACTGGGCCCCCCGGTCGAGAACTTCGTCGGGGGCCACCCAGCAGACAATCCGGCGGGCGATGGCTCCCGCGATCTGGCGGACCTCGAAGCGGCGATGGGGAGCGTGGGGCTGCTGAAAGCGGACCGCCAGCTGTTCGTTCTCTCGCGCCGAGGCGGGCTTGAGGGCGTTGAGGAACTTCCCCCGGCGGTACCGCAACTCGACAACCCGCCCGTCGAGCGGCAGGCGGTTGATGTGCACGTTGAAGATCGAGAGGAAGATGCCAATGAGAATGGCGGGGCCGCCGACGTGGTCGTCGTGGGGGAGTTCTTCGATGAGCACGATGGTGCCATCGGCGGGGGAGACGACGGTGGCCGGGCCGCCGGGGGGGGTGCGGCGGGGGTTGCGAAAGAACCAGACGATGGCCCCCGAGCAGAACAGGGCCCCGAGGGTGAGCAGCCCCAGCAGGGAGTTCCAGGGGGAGGCGACGCGGGTGGTCAGCCAGCCCAGCAACAGGGTGGCGAGGAAGAACGACCCCGAGAGGAGCCAGAGTTCGGTGAGACCGCTGCGGGCGAAGGGGAGGTGCTCGCGCCAGGCGAAGGGATCGTCGGCGGTGCGCCAGTGGTAGCCCCCCTGGTTGCGGTAGAACTTGACGTCGCGGGGGTCGAGGACCTCGAACGGACAGGGGTTGCGGTCACCCTGTCGGCAGGCGGCCATGCGCTGCACGTAGCCGGGGAAACAGCGCTTGAGGATGGCCCGCCTGACATACCCCCAGGCCAGTTCCAGTCGCATGCAGACGCCCCCCCCGGGCTGGATGGAGGAGATCTGCGGATCGAGGGGACGGGCGGGGAGAGGGGGATTCTCGGGGTGGGTCACGAGGGGCTCTGGGGCTGGGGGGCTGGGCGCTGGGGCGTGGAGTGCAGTGGAGTGGCGTAGGGGGGTGGCGGTCGGGAGAGGGGACGGCCCAGCCCCCCGACAGTGCCTGGTGAAGGGGTCTAGAGTGGCAAATTGGGCTAAGGCTGGCAACAATCGGGAGGCCGCCGGGTGCCCGAAAACGTGGGAATGCGTCGGGACCGAGCGGCAACCCGTACTGCACTTTCATCCACCGAGGATCATTTCGATGAGTTCGCTGATTGAGTCGGTTCATGCCCGCGAGATTCTGGACAGCCGGGGGAATCCGACGCTGGAGGTCGATGTCGAACTGGAGGATGGGACACTCGGTCGGGCGGCGGTTCCCAGCGGGGCGAGCACGGGCCGGCACGAGGCGCTGGAGTTGCGGGACGGCGACAACGACAAGCTCGACAAGGCGAGCCGGCAGCGGTACCTGGGGAAAGGGGTGTTGACGGCGGTTGAGAACGTCAACGAGCTGATTGCCCCGGAGCTGATGGGGCTGGACGCGTGCGAGCAGTTGCTGATTGACCGGGTGATGCTCGAACTGGACGGGACGAAGCGGAAGACGAAGCTGGGGGCGAACGCGATCCTGGGGGTCTCGCTGGCGGTGGCGCACGCGGGGGCGCGGTCGAGCCTGCTGCCGCTGTTCCGCTACCTGGGCGGGGTGGGGGCGAAGATCCTGCCGGCGCCGATGATGAACATCATCAATGGCGGGGCGCACGCGAACAACGGGATCGACGTGCAGGAATACATGGTGATGCCGCTGGGGTTTGACACCTTCAGCGACGGGTTGCGGGCCGGGGCCGAGATTTTCCACGCCCTCAAGAAAGTGCTGTCGAAAGACAAGGGGCTGAGCACCGCCGTGGGAGATGAAGGGGGTTTCGCCCCCGCCCTGGGGAACAACCAGGCGGCCCTCGACTGCATTATGACGGCGATCGAGAAGGCGGGCTACGAGCCCGGGACGCAGGTCAAGATTGCCCTCGACGTCGCCTCGACCGAGTTCTACGACGAGAAGTCGGGCAAGTACACGTTCGAGGGGAAGAAGATCGACGGGGCCGAGATGGTGGGTATTCTCGAGTCGTGGTCGGCGAAGTACCCGATCTGCTCGATCGAGGACGGGTGTGCCGAGGACGACTGGAAGACCTGGAAGCTGCTGACCGAGCGGCTGGGGCAGAAGGTGCAGCTGGTGGGCGACGATTTGTTCGTGACGAACGTCGAGCGGCTGCGGGAGGGGATTGACCAGGGGATTGGGAACAGCATCCTGGTGAAGGTGAACCAGATTGGGTCGCTGTCGGAGACGATCGCGGCGGTCGAGTTGGCCAAGCAGCACGGTTATACCGCCGTGATGAGCCACCGGAGCGGCGAAACCGAGGACACGACGATTGCCGACCTGGCGGTCGGGTTGGGAACGGGGCAGATCAAGACGGGCTCGGCCAGTCGGACCGACCGGATCGCCAAGTACAACCAGCTGCTGCGGATCGAGGAGATGCTGGGAGACGAGGCGGTGTACGGGGGTCGGCTGTGGCGGAAGTAGGGGCCACCGGCTGAAAGGGGGAGTGGCGGGGCGAGGTGGACGATGAATACCGCATGGTGTCTGCGTCAACCTCACCCGCCGACCGGGGCGTGCCAGCGGATTCTGCCGCGACGAGCGTGCCCGACGTGAACAACAGCCTGTCTGAGACGCGGGAGCCTGGTCCCAAGTCTCGGGCGGGCTGGAGTTCGTTGGCGTTTTGGAGCTGCCTGTTTGTGGCGGCGGGGTGTTATAGCCTGACGGTGCTGGGGCCGAAGCTGCTGTTCGCGATTGAGCTGAACGAGCGGCGGGGGGGGAACCAGCGGCAATTGCTGGAATTGGAGAGCCGGACGCGGCATTGGGAGCGGCTGGCGAGCGCGTGGAAGAGCGACGGGGGGTTCAATGCGGCGACCGCCCGCAGTCGGTACACGCCAGCCCCCGGGGATGAGCAGGTGATTTCCCTGCCGGACGGGCTGAAGAGCGACTTGGGAGTCGCCGCCGAGCGAGGGGGTGCCGCCGAGCGGGGGGGGGCTTCGGAACAGCGCGAGCCGGAGGGGGCTGCGCACGCGGCGAAAGGGCGCACCAGTGGCAACCTGCGGGCGATGCGGGGGTTGCTGAGCCGGGCGGAAGTGCGGCGGGGGCTGCTGGGGGTGGCAGGAGGGCTGACGGTGCTGGCCTTCACCCTGTTTCGGGGTGGGCTGTAGCCGACCCGGGGTGCAGGGGGACTTCCGGAGCGGCCGACGTGGCGTCGAGCGGGGGGAAAAGCACGGGGCCCCGGTCAGTGCTGCCCATGCAGTTCTGACCGAGGCCCGTTCGAACCGTACGCCACGCTGAAGCGACTGACTGGGTCGTGCTCTTAGGCAACGCACCCGTCGATCGCAGCAGTTGGGCGAACTATTCCTTCTTGTCGCCAGCGGGAGCGGCTTCGGTGGGGGCGGGTTCCGCGGCGGGAGCGGCTTCTTCCTTCGCCGGCTCACCAGCGGGGGCTTCCTTGGCGGCTTCGCCGGGGAGAGCGGTTCCCTCGGGGATGGCCCCGGCGGCCTTGGCCTTCTCGAGCATTTCGGGGGTGGGTCCGCCCGGAGCCATGCCCTTCATCATGGTCTTCTGCATTTCCTCGGGGCTCATGGCGGGAGTCGAGGGAGCGGCGGGCTTGGGCTGCTCGCAACCCGAGAGGACGAAACTCAAACCGACACAGACAATCAACGACCAAACACGACGCATGGTGGGGCTCCTCACGGAAGATGAACACCTGTTGCCGGGCCACTGAAGAACCAGCCCCACGGGGGGGTGCTGATGACCCGTTCCGGAGCTTATGATGCATTGAGCGGGGGATTTATTCCAGCGGCTTGCCAGCGGCCTGTCGAGCGGACGGACTGCTTGGCGGATGGAATGGCGGACGAGTGGTGTGGCCGGGCACGGGGCCGCCTCCCGCAGGCTATCGGAACCGGACACATCACGCAGGTGATCTCCCGGGGCGGTCCGCTGGGCTGAGTTCGGTTGCGGGCGGGAGAGCAGTTCGAGAGTCTCCTGTCGCGGCGTGTGGTGGAGTGGGTGGTGGCCAGGAGCGGTGCTGTTCGGCCCGGTCCGGCAGGTGTGTCCTCCGCGTCTTTCTGAAGGGTTCTCCCGGATGTCGTCGTCTCCGCCCCCGGCTGGCGCTGCTCCGTTGCGTGGCATTCCCAATCCCAGGCGGGCCGCCGAGGTCTCGCAGATTGTGCTGGCGATTCTCGCCTTTGGCGCGGCGTTCACCTACCTGGGACCGGTGCTGCAGCCCTTCCTGGTGGCGGTGTTCCTGTATCACGCCATCC
>CAIUHT010000705.1 GCA_903898975.1 uncultured Planctomycetaceae bacterium | reverse complement strand
TGAATCGCGTGCGTTGCGCTACACCCCCTCAGGGGCCTGTCACTCCTCGAGGTTCCCATTCCGGTTGACCCAAGACCCGATCGCTGTATGCCGGGCGAGCCGCTTGCCAGCCCCCCCTCCGATTCGCTCGCCAACGCTCAGCAACGGCTGACCGAGGCCCGCGGGAACTTGCGCACTCAGCTGGCCGTCGTCCGGCGACTGCGGTGGGCCTCTCGGTGGGCCCGGTTTCACCTGGTCTGGCTCGATTGGGCCACAACGCTCAGGCAACTGGTCGACCGCACTGTTCGCTGGCGACTGGGAGCCGGGCTCTGCATCGCCGTCGCCCAGGGGGGCCTCACCTGGATCATCACCGACAGCCCGCTGCTCGCCGCAGTCGTCTCGATCGCAGTCGGCGTCATCCTCATGGCGCTGCTCTCGAACCCTCCCGACCAGGTGCTTGAGACGGCGCGAAAACTGGCCGGCTTCGAGCGGGACGAAGCCGTCGCCAGGCTGGCCGTCGCCCAAGCCGAGGTCCCGGGGTTGCAGGCCACGCTTCGAGGTGTGCTGCTGGAACATGCCGAGGTTCGCGCCGAGGCGGCCCGCCTGGAACTGAGCCGGAACGCCGACCGGCGTCTGGCGGTGCTGGCCAACAGCCGTTGGCGCCTGTTG
Source organism: uncultured Planctomycetaceae bacterium (assembly GCA_903898975.1). Lineage (GTDB taxonomy): Bacteria > Planctomycetota > Planctomycetia > Planctomycetales > Planctomycetaceae > UBA10511. Next base: position 1,038 of record CAIUHT010000705.1, on the reverse strand, counting down.
CGAGCCACCGAGTGGGAACACTTCCTCAAGCTGGTCTTCACCGAACTGGGATACCAGGTGGAATTGACCGGGATGTCGGGAGACCAGGGGGTCGACCTGGTCCTGAAGCGGGGCGGGCGGAAGATTGCCGTGCAGGCGAAAGGCTACGCCGGCAACGTCCCCAACAGCTCGGTTCAGCAGGCGTACGCGGGCCAGGGCTTTTATGAATGCCACGCCTGCGCGGTGGTGACCAACAGCCGGTTCACCGACTCGGCACAGGAACTCGCGGCAAAGTTGGGCTGCGTCCTGATTGATGAACAGCGGCTGGTGCGGCTGATGAACCACCAACTCGATTTCTGGAAACTCTGCTTCGGCGACACCGCTCCCGAGTCCACCGCGACATAGCCGCGACCAAACCGCCCGGCCCGCTGAATCCTTTGGAATCGCCACAGGGCGGAGCACAGCGTTGTGCCGGACTCACGAACGCTCACGCTCAAGTGCGGAAGCACCGCACCCAACACGGTCTCAAGATTGCACTATCAACCTTGGACGCGTGCGCTGATCGCCGGCATCTCCCCTACTCATCACTGGCGGGGCACAGACGAGTCACGAGTGCGTTCAGAGGGAATCGCTCCCCTCCACAAGCCAGGCGCACCTCCTGTTGTCGGAGAACAGCCGGGGCTTGTTCGGCTCAGTGAGGCTTGAGTCGAACTGTGGGCGGGCCGCGGACTGAGTGTGTTCACCGGGGAAGGGGAGTCGCCGTGGTGCGTGGCGAAACCTGGCCGCTGTGAGTCGCGGATTCCAAGAGTCGCCCGCGGCGGCTGCTGGGGCGAGTGGCGGGCTGCGCAGCCGGTTTAAAGCGTGGCGAGCAGTTCCAGCACCCGCTGTTCGATTTCATCGCGGACGGTATTGAACTGGTCGGCGGGAAGGTCGCGGGGATCGGTGATCTGCCAGTCCAGACGCCGCTCGGCCAGCACCAGCGGGCAGTTGTCCCCGCAACCCATCGTGACGGCGACGTCGACTTGCTGTCCGTTGAACGGCTCCAGTCCTTTCGAGGTG
>CAIUHT010000704.1 GCA_903898975.1 uncultured Planctomycetaceae bacterium | reverse complement strand
GCCAGTTGTAGTACAGCAACGCCGCCTTCGGGCTGATGATGTTGCTCGACCGAATCATCAGCCACTCGGCCCAGTACTGCACCCACAGCTCGGTGAATTCCTTGCGGTTCAACAACTCGTCGATCAGCTTCGCCCGCTTCTGCGGGTCGGGGCTCGCCATGAAGGCGGTGTACTGCTCGACCGTCGGCAACGTGCCCGTCAGGTCGATCGACACCCGCCGCAGGAACGTCTCGTCGGTGCACAGCTCCGACGGCGACATCCGCAGCTTCTGCAGCTTCGCGTTCACGAACTCGTCGATGTAGTTCACCGGCTGCTGCGGCGGGAAGCTGAACTTCAGCCCCTTCGGCAACACGATGTACTGGCTTCCCACGGTGTGCGTGGCGAACCGCGCCATGATGTACGCCTCGCCCCGCTGCCCCGCCGTCACTTCCCCTTCCGGAGAAATCGAGGCCACGCTGTCGTCGTTCGACAGGAACAGCGCCAGCGACGTCACGTCCCGCGTCGTGCCATCCGAGTACTTCGCCACCACCGTCACCGGCTGCTTCTCGCCCGGACCATCCAGCACCGCCTGCGTCGGGTAGATCGCAATGCTCGTGCAGGTCGCCACCGTCGGCGGGTCGTTCGGGCAGTTCGCGTCAATCCACCGCACAATGTCGGCGTTCAGTTCGCTTTCCGGGGTGAATCGCTTTCCCCCCGTGTGCGGCACACCCCCCACCGACTTCTCCAGCAGCAGGCTCTTCTCAGGCACCGCCAGGTCCAGCCGGCGTCCCGCCAGCTCCCGCGTCAGCCGGAAGTGATCCCCCTCGGGGTCGAACCCGAACAGGCTCAGCCGGAATCCATCCTTCCCGCGGGCCGCCCCGTGGCAGCTCCCCGTGTTGCAGCCCGCCTTCATGAAGATCGGCATGATGTCCAGGCGGAAGCTGATGTCCCTGGGCGTCGCCGCCCCAGTCACCTTCACAGGCAGCTTCGCCTGCTGCCCGCCGAACGCCACCGTCACTTCCCCGGTCCCATCCGCCGCCGGATGCAGCACCGCCCCCTCCTGCCTCACCAGCGCCGGGTTCGAAAACTGCCACTGCGACTGCGTCGAGACATCCCGCGTGATGCCGTCGGCGTAGACCGCCTGCACCACCATCTTCTGCCGCGACTTCGCCGTCTCGAGAATCACCTCGGGCGGATAGACCCGCAGTTCGGTCACCGGCACATCCTGGGCCGGGGCCACTCCTGGAACCGCCGTCAGCAGCAGGGCCAGCAGGGTCAGCACTCGGTTCAACTTGCTCATGGACGCTCTGTCGTCAGGTAAGAGTTTCGTGACTCGCCGTCGTGTCGCGCTTCTTTGTCTGTGTCACTGGTGTCTGTGTCGCTCGTGTCTGTGTCACTCGCTTCGCCAGCAGCCAGGCCCTCCGTGGGCTGCTCACTTCGGCCCGCCGCCAACCGGGCACCGGGCCCGCGGCGGCGGTCCGCCCCGCCCTACTGGGGCTTCGCCTCAGGAGCCGCTGGCTTCGCCTCGGGGGCCTTCTTGGCCTTCTCCCGCTCGGCCTGCTCCAGCCGCAACTGCTCCAGCCGCGTCAGCCGCTTCGGTGCCGCCTCGGCGGGCTTCGCCTCGGGCATCGGTGGCGGGGCCGCGGGGGCCGGTTCGTTCTTCTTCGGAGGCAGCGGCACATCGATCCGCAGCTTGCCCGTTCCAATGTTGTGAATCACCGGCTCGTCGTTCTCCATCACCGTCACCCGGCAGAAGAGCGACTGATGATTCCCCGCTGGCGACGCCATCTGCGTCGTCACCTTGAACACCAGCTCGGTCGTGTCCTTCGTCACATCCACCGGCATCGTCGTCACCATCGCCGGCAACCCAAACAGCTCCACCTTCGCCGTCCCCGGGAAGTCGTAAGCCTTGGTCATCTTCACCACCACGTCGGTCTCTTTCCCCTGCTCAACCGCCGCCTGGTCAAACGCCATCGTCAGGTACATCTCGGCGACCCGCAGGTTCACAAACGGCGTGCAGGTCATGATGTTCCCCGCTCCGCTGTTCGCCTCGCCACGCACCGCGACACGCCACGTCGCCAGCTCGGCGTTCCCCGCGGCATTCATCGGAATCACCGCCTCGTTCTTCCCCTCCGGAATCGAAATCGAACCGCTCGCCCCAATTCCCGGGGGAACCCACAGCAGGTCAATCTTGATCGGTGCCGTGAAGCCCTCTTTCCGCTTCGCCAACACCTTCAACTCCATCTGGCCCCCACGCACCAGCGGAACCTTCGGCTCTTGCACCAGGATCTCGAACGGCGACTCCTCGGTCACCGCCACCGGCAACTTCGACGTCTGCTCGGTCCATACCGGAACGTTGTTCTGGCCCCGCACCAGCGTGATCGGCTGCTGGACACTCCCCTCGACCTTCAAATTCGGCTGGTTCGGATCGGTCAGCGAGCCAATAACGTCGGCCAGCGTCCCCGCCACCACCGCCTCGGGGGTCGCATGGAAAATCACCGGCACCACGCTCTGCCCCGCCGTCATCCCCGGCGTCTCCAGCGTGATCCCCGCCGGCAGATTCTCGCCCCGAATCGTCAGCGGCCCGCCAAAGTCCGCCCGGCTCGCCGTCAACACCAGCCCGAACCGGTTCCCCTTCGGCACCGACACCGTCGGCTGCACGTACTGCACAAACTCGGCCACACCCAGCGTCAACGCCGGCTTCACCGGGCTCACCTCGATCCGGTAGGTGTAGTGCCCCCCACCGTTCCCCAGGTGGTCTCGCACGTGCAGCACGTAGTCGCCGTCGTTCGGCACCCCAAACCGCAGGTACGCGTCCGGGCTCCCGCTGTCATCATTCCCGGCGATCGCCCCGCCCCCCGCGGCGAAAATCGTCAGCACCGGGTCCAGGGGCGAACGAATGCTCCGGGCATGCACCCGAATGTCGTACGTCTCCCCCTTGCGAGCCGTGAACCGGAACATGTCGGCGTCACCCGCCTTCTCGATAATCCCGTTCGCCGCCCCGGGGACCGCCAGCCGCGTCGCGTTGTCGTGCGTCTCGTTGGGCTCCACTTCCAGCGTGTTCGGCAGGTCATTCACCCGGAACCACAGCTTGGAAGGAGCAATCCCCCGCTCATCTTTCGCGAACAGCCCGAAGTTCGCCCCCGCCACCGCTGGCAGCGTGATCGACTCGGTTCGCTCACCCAGGGGGTCGCCCACAAACTTCAGCGGCAACGCCGCGCCGGGCGCTCCCCCCGCCGGCAGCACACCCAGTGGCCGCGGGTAGTTCCCAATATGCACCCGGTACAGGCACGCCCCGTTCCCCGCGTAAGAACTCTCGCGCACCTGGATGTAGTACTTGCCATCTTCCGGAGCCACAATCGACGCGGCCCCGTCCTGCCACACCAGGGCGT
>CAIUHT010000703.1 GCA_903898975.1 uncultured Planctomycetaceae bacterium | reverse complement strand
TGCAGGGGGATGCCGAGCTGGCGACGGTCAATGGCGTGGTGGGCAACCTGACCCTGACTGATGGCACGGGCTACTCCGCCTCGGCGGCCTGGGCACCGTCGGCCGTGGCCACCGCGGGCTTCGAAGTGAACTTCCTGTATCAGGCGTCAGGCCAGGCGCAGGCCGATGGCATCGCCGTCGTGTTCCAGAACGCCGGGACCGCCGCGCTGGGAGGCGATGGTGGTGGCCTGGGCTACGTGGGAATTCCCGGGCAAACGGTCGCGTACGAGATGAACCTCTACTCCAAGTGGGGCGTGGGGACCAACTTCGTGACCACCAATTCCTCGACGCAATACAACTCGACTGGGGCGGTGAACATCGCCTCGGGGAATCCGATTGCCGTGCAACTGTTGTACGACGGCATCACCCAGACCTTGACCGAGACGCTGACCGAAACGCTGTCAGTGGGGCAGGTCGCCACCTACCAGAAGGTTTACACCAACATCCGGCTGCCCGCCTTGCTGGGGCCGACCGCGACGTTCGGCTTCACCGGTGGGGATGGTGCCCTGACTTCCGTCCAGCAGATCAGTGTGCTGCCCAGTCTGCCACTGTTCCAGCAGACGATTCCGCAGCTGATCGGCAACGGGCTTCTCGCGATTCCCTCGACGGGGGTCGGAAACCAGATCTCCGCCGCCTGGCATCGGACCCCGGTGGACATCAGCCGCGACTTCTCCACCAGTTTTGTCTACGAGGCCAAGGGGACGAATCCTGCCGATGGACTGGCACTGGTGTTCCAGAACGCGGGGCTGGACGCGGTGGGTGACCTGGCGACGTACGGGGGCTCTTCGCTGGGGTACGCCGGGCTGGGGAACAACCTCAACACCGCCGCCTACGAGATCAACATTTACAACTACGCGGCTCCGCACATCGTGGGGTCGAATGTCGTCGTGAACGGCGCGTATGGCAGCTACAACACGACGGGCGAGGTCGATTTCGCCAGTGGTCACAAGATTTCAGTGACCCTCGATTACAACGCCCTGGCGGGGGAATTGACCGAATCGCTGATCGATCTCTCCACCGGTGCCACCTGGCAGCGCGTCTATCCGCTCAACCTGGCCACGACCCTGGATGCGGACACGGCACTCATCGGGTTCACGGCCTCGAACGGGTCCGCCTTCGCCCAGCAGATCGTCACCGAATTCCGGTTTGCCTACGACGTCGAATCGACCGCCGACGTGGTGCTCACCTCGACCGGGGGGTCGATTGCCATGGCGGGCCAGGGATCACTGGTCCGCGGGGCCAATGTCACGCTGGTGGCGGCCAACAGCGTGGGGACGGCGGCACCGGTCCGCGTCAAACTCGACGGGCAGACGCTGGACAATGGGTCGGTGGTGGGTGGCGTGCTCAGTGGGACTGCGGGGGCGGATTTCTCGGCATTGGTTCCCGTCGGAGATCTCCGGCTGGGAGCGGTGGTGGCCGGAGGGACCGTGTCGCTCACGGTCCCCGGGGGCAATCTGACCGATGGTCTGACCGCCGATGCGTCGTCGCTCAATCGGGTCGCGAATCCCGCACATCGGCAGAAGCTTCAGCAGCTGCTGTGGCAGTCGGCCACCGCCCCGACGCAGCAGACCATCACCGCCTACGAGGGGTTGATTGACCGCGACTACCTGCAGTACTGGAGCCTGGTGTCGAATGGCAGCGTGGTGAATGGGACGTTCACGCTCAACACCGCGGCCCTGCCGCAATTCCAGACGCAGGCGGCCCTGTACTACGGGGTTCCGACGGCCAGTGATGACCAGGTGCAGTCGTGGGCGGCACTCACATACGTGGACTGTGTCAACGCGTTCGCAAGCTCCCTTGCGATGGGGCCCGGCTGGGCCAGCCTGCCCCAGTTCGCCGCGTACGATCCGACGTGGCAGTTCGTCGCCCCACCGGCGACGGTGATCGCGCTCTCGCAGGGGAGCGAGTCGGTGTTCGGGGTGGTCTCGGCCGCCTCGCTGGCGGCACTCAATTCGGCCGCCGTCTCGGGGGGTGGGCCGGGGGTCAACCTGCAGGCGGGACAGGTGGAACTCTCCGTGGGAGGGGCGATCGGGCTGATCCAGGAACCGGTCGTGATTCCGCTGTCCGACATCAGCAACCAGACGCTCACCGACGAGCAGCGGTCGCTGCTGGAACTCGCCTCAGTCGCCGGGGCACTGCAGATGGTGGGGACCTCCGCGACCGGGGAGACCATCACCTACGCATTCGCGCAGCCACCCGCGGGGGTCACCCCGACCGGAGTGCAAGTCGCGTTCAGCCGGCCGATCTTCACGAAGATCGCCGCGGGAGGAACGCTCTCGGCAACCGCCGACAGTGTCTCGCTGACCCAGACGGTCGGGTCGCTGACGATTGACTCGGTGGTGGCGACAGGGGCCGTCCGCCTGGAGTCTCAAGGCAGCTTGCTCAGTTCCTCAAGCAGCGGAACGGCGGTGCAGAGCGGGGCCTTGACGCTGATTACCGGTGGAGCACTGGGCGGAGCGACGACCCCACTGGGCGTTGCAGCCACCGGCGTGGTGAAGATCAATGCCTCGAGCGATGTCACGCTGGCGCAGACCGCGGGCGAGCTGCAGATTGGGCAGATCGTCAGTGGCGGGCAGGTCTGGTTGCAGGCAGCCAGCAGCATCGTCGATGGGCGATCTGGCGAACGTCAGAGCTTCACGGGTTTTAATACCGATGGCAGCGGGTGGAACGTCACGACGAGCGGGGCGGTCGATCCGCTCCCGGCGACCCCCACTGTCGCGGTGGCGAACGACGTGGTCACGTTCACCAATCCTGTGAACACGCTGAACTCGACCCCCGTGGCCAACTCCGCCCTCTTCTGGCGGACGGATGCGATCAGTCTCGACGCCGACTGGACCGCCGGGTTTGTCTACCAGAGCAGTTCCTCGCAGGGAGGGCTGAGCCTGATGCTTTACAACGGTTCGGCTGCGGCGGCAGATCCCAGCCCTGCCTGGACTGATTGGCTCGACCACACGGGGGTGGTTCTCAACCTGGCGGGAACCACCTGGAGCCGGCTCCCGCTGCTGGGGAACCAGGTGGGACTGGTCGGCCCCACTGCCCTCGAGTCGGCGACGCCTGGGACCATCGACCTGGGATCGGGGCATCAGATCCGGGTGATTGTCTCGTACACGGCACTCGAATCGACTCTTGCGGTCCAACTGACAGATCTCACCACGGGGGCGCAGTTCACACTTGCGAATCCGAATGAGAACCTGCTGCAGGCCCTGGGGACGAACTCAGTGCGATTCGGCTTCGAGGCCTACGCAAGTGGTGCCGCCGCGGTGGTTCAGACCGTCAGCGACTTCACTGTTCTCGATGGAGCGGCGAACATCGCCGCCGCCAGTCTCGAAGTGGTCGCCGGGGGTGGCCAGCTGGGCTTCTCTCAAGGCACAGGCGTCGGGGTGACACCGGCAGCGAACTCAGTCACTTTGACCGACGGCATCAATTCGACCGCCAGCGCCGTCTGGCTCAACACGCCCCTCGACACCACCGTGGGCTTCACCGCCCAGTTCACCTACCAGGCCTCGGGCGATAAGGCCGCCGATGGAATCACGTTCGCCTTCCAGAACCAGGGGCTGACCGCCCTGGGGGCAACGGGAGGGTCACTGGGCTACGTGGGCATCACCGGGGCGACCGCCGCCTACCAGATGAATCTGTACAGCCCCCATACGGTTGGCACCACGTTCGTAACCACCAACACGTCGGGTACCTATGCCGCGACCGGGAACGTCAACATTGCCTCAGGCGACCCGATCGAAGTCACGCTGGTGTACGACCCGGTCGCACAGACCGTGGTGGAGACCCTGACCGACTCGAGCGCCCAGACGACATTCAGCAGGACGTACACCGGCGTGAACCTCGCCCAGCTGCTCGGGAATTCCTGCCTGATCGGGTTTACCGGCGGGGATGGTGGGGCGACCTCGGTTCAGACCGTTTCGAACTTCAGCCTGGTTCCGACCATATCGACGGCGGCGATCGGTACCCCGTCGCGCCCCCTCACGCTGCTGATTGCGGAGGAGGTGTCGATGGTTGGCCCGGGGGGAATCAGCCTGCTGGAGATGGCGGGGAATCTCACCATCGGGGTTCTGGCCGCTGCCAGCAGTTCGACCATTCAAGTCTCCGCGCCGCTGGGATCGATCCTCGGAAATGCGCCCTCCCAGGCGGGGGTGTCGACGCTGGGCGGTGTTTCGACCCAGGCGAGTGCAGAGGCAGTTGGGCCGCACATTTCAGCGGGAACCACCCTGCTCTCGGCACTGATCGACGTGGGAAGCTCGGGCAATGCGTTCGAGACCCGGGTCGGGCAGCTCAGCGCGGTGGCCCGCCTGGGCGATCTGTTCCTGTCGAATCGAGGCGCACTGACGATCATCCCAGGCATGGCGGGACTGGGTTTGTTCGCCGGTCAAACGCTGGATGTGAATTCATCGCAGGCGCTGCAGGTGGCAGCCGATGTGTGGGCGAATGAAGACCTCACGCTCGAAGTGAAGGACTGGGGACTGGGGCAGCAGGCCCTCATGGTTGCGGGGGTGAGTGAGATCACCTCGCAAACGGGCGTGGTCTCACTGCGGGCTCCCGACGCGGTGTCGCTGTTGCAAGGTTCGGTGGTGAGCAGCTCGGGAACGAATCCTGGGCCGAATGTGGTCGTCGCACTGACCCGGACCTCGTCGGGCGGGGTGAGTGCGGCAATCCAGAGCGCGGGACTGATCACCGCCGACCGGGTTTCTTTCCTTGGGGGGAGTCTTGGTGCCAAGTTCGACTTGATGCATAGCGGCTTTGTGGGGCGCACCCAGTCTCCGGTCGTCAGTGTCACGGGGACCTCGGGGGTCGATCAACTGATCGTCAATCACCGCAACGCGCAGACGGCCGACGCTTTTGTCATCACCGCGACCGGTCTCGAAAACGCTGCGGCGAAGTACAACCAGACTTCCATCGACTCGCTGTTGCTGCTGCTGGGAGACTTGGGTGACGATGTCACGATTCGCGACATCCGGCAACTGTCGCAGATCGAGGTGCGGGGATATGGTGGAAACGATCGTTTCCGGGTCGAATTCGAGAGTGGTGCCAATAACGTAGTGCGGCTGGATGGCGGCCCAGGGAATAACAGCCTCGTCTACGATGGGGCCGGGATGCCCATGTGGGCCAAGCTGGGAGTGGTGCAGTCACTGACGGAACAGGTGGTGCACACGAACGTGCAGAACCTGGTGCCGTGGAGAATTGCCGCGTTGAACGGCAACCCCTACCTGTCCACTGTGGACGTGGTCCCGTTGCTGGTGGGGCTAACCCCCACCCAGCGGTATGTGCAGCGGACCTATCTGCAGATCTTGCAGCGGGTGGCGACAACCGCTGAATTGAACCAGTGGACTACCTACCTCGACCAGGCACCGACTGATCTCAAGCGGCGGACGCAGCTGGTGGACAACCTGTCGGCGACCGATGCGGCCCGCACGCTGCTGCTGCAGGCGTGGTTCATCAGCTACGCCGGTCGGTCGGCGACCCCCGCCGAGATCACCAGCTGGTTGGCGACCTTCCGGTCGGTATCGAACCCGCTGACGGTCCAGCAGCGGTTCCTCAACAGTCCGCCGGTCTACAACGCCATGCAGACCTATGTCACCACAGGGACGCCCGACCAGCGTTACATCAGCGGGTTGTGGCGATTGCTGGTCGATCCCAGCACGCCGACTTCGGCCAGCACGCTCGATTATTGGATGAAGCAACAGACGCAACTGGGGCGGGCGAAGATGACCGCGAACATGTTGGGGCATCTCAGCTACGTCACGAATCAGTCGCAGGCCTTCACGCAACTGATCAACCAGCGGAACGCCCAGTACGACGAACTCCTGGCGCGAGGTCCGGCGTTGGTCACCTTCACGGGATCGGTTCTCGACCTAAGCACAGCGAAGGTCATCTCGCCGTTTGAGCTGTGGCGCTGGTTGCTCACCAACCGCGTGTCGTAGTTCCATAACGGACAGCGCCTCGGTCTCGCAGGAGAACGAGGCGCTGTCCGCCGGCCTCGGGGCGGGGCGTTCGGGAGCGAAATCGTATTAAGGCGAAAAGACGTTCAGGGATACGGGTACCGGAATCCCACCGGAACCGGTCTGGGTGGAACAATATATTTAAGTGAACCTGGGCCTCGATCGCTGTGTCTGGAGCCGGGTTGAGTTCCATGAGGTTTGAGAGTTTCGATGAGTCAAGATCCGAGATTGACGCGTTTGGATCCGGTCCGGCT
>CAIUHT010000702.1 GCA_903898975.1 uncultured Planctomycetaceae bacterium | reverse complement strand
GAAACTCAGCGCAACCTGAGCCGGATGCGGCGACGGTTGGCCGCGCTCGGTCAGGACCATGTCCTCCAGGGGGCCGAAGAGCTGCCGCCGGTAGAGTTGCGTCGGCTGCTGCGGGACTTGCTGTCGATTGACCTGGAACGGTTGCAGCGCCTGTGGCAGACCTCCGCCGCCCGCTTGCGGACCGTTGGCCCCGGTGTGGCGCCACTGCGGAACCTGGTGGCCCGGCCGCACACCCCAGCCGATTTTCAGCGGTTCGACCGCGCCCGTCGAGGGGGGGAAGAGTGGCTCCGCCAGGGCCGGGTCGCGGCCCTCCTCGTGGCGGGGGGCGAGGGGACCCGACTGGGGGTCAACTACCCCAAGGGGGCGTTTCCGATCGGGCCGGTCTCCGGGCGCTCGCTCTATCAGATCCTCGCCGAGCGGGTCACCGCGCTCTGCCAGCGCCTGGGGGTCGCCATCCCCTACCTGGTGATGACCAGCGACGCGACCGATCTCGAAACTCGGGACCTGTTCGAACGCCACAATTATTTTGGGCTGGAACCCGCTCGCGTCCGGTTTCTCCGGCAGGGGACCATGCCGGCGGTTGACCGCGAGACGGGCAAGATGCTGATGGCGGGGCCGGGGGCGCTGGCCCTCAGTCCCGACGGGCATGGCGGGGTCATCGACGCGCTGACCCACAGCGGCAGTGTCGACTTCTTGAGGCAACTGGGGGTCGAGCACCTGTACTACCACCAGGTCGATAACCCGCTGGCTCGGGTCTGCGACCCCGAGTTCCTGGGTCTGCACCGCGAGTTTGAATCGGAAGCCAGCACGAAGGTGGTCTCAAAGCTGCACGCCACCGAAAAGATGGGCGCCCTGGTCGAAATCAATGGGCAGATCCAGATCGTCGAATACAGCGATCTCACTCCCAGCGAAGCGGCTCAACCTGGGCCCCAGGGGGGCCTGCTCTACGGGCTGGGGAACACGGCCATGCATGTGTTCTCGCTGGAACTCATCGAGCGGTTGTCCGCCTCGGGAGGCCGATTGCCGTTCCACTGCTCGCACAAGGTGGTCCCACACCTCGATGAATCCGGGCGGCTGGTTCAGCCCTCCACGCCCAACGCCCTCAAGTTTGAGCGGTTTGTGTTCGACATCTTGCCTGCGGCACGCAATGCCCTGGTCGTCGAGACCGACCGTGCCGAGGAATTCTGCCCGCTGAAGAACCAGTCGGGAGAGTTCTCGCCCGAGCATGTGCGGGCCGCGATGGTCGACCTGCACCGGCGCTGGCTCGAGCAGTCTGGCACGCGGGTCGCCCCCGGCGTGCGGGTGGAAATCAGTCCCCTGCGGGCCCTCGACCTGGCAGACCTGGCGAACGACCCCCATCGACCCGAGGTGCTCGACACCGACACCTTCCTCGGCCCCGAAGGCCCCTGAGGTCGCGGATGTCGGTCGGCCTGGCGCGGATTCTCCCGCAGCTTCGTTCTGCCAGTTTCCGCGCCGCCGTCATCCTGAAACGGCGTCGTCCGCGACCACCCACCCGTGGAGGGATTGTCTCTCCTCACTCCCCACTCTTTCAGAACCCGCGCGGCCGGCTTGCCATGGCAAACGGCGCAGGGTCGCGGTATTCTCCCGAACGAACAGATCGAACGTTGCCGATGGGAAGAGCGGGGTGCCGCAAGTCGGCCCCAGTCGGCACGCGATACCAGAGCCACACCCCGCCCCTCGGCCCTCCTGAGGAGTTCTTCGCATGGCCGTTCTGCCCCGCAACCTGGCGAATCGCGTCTGGCTCGCCCGCCACTCGCGTCGCACCGTCTTGCAGGCGGGCTCGCTGGGCCTCCTCGGCCTGGGAATGGCCGATCTCTCCGCCGTCCGCGCCCTCGCGAATCCCGCGCGAACCACCCCGGCGAAGTCGGTGATCTTCGTCTTCCTCAACGGCGGGATCTCGCACCAGGACAGCTTCGACATGAAGCCCGAGGCCCCGCTCGAGGTGCGGGGCGAGTTCCGTCCCATCCCGACCCGCACCCCCGGCCTCGAAATCTGCGAGCACATGCCACTGCTCGCGCAGCAGAGCGAACGCTACGCCGTCGTCCGCTCCATCGCCAGCGGCAGCAGCGGTCACGAAGAAGCCTGCCACATGCTGTTCACGGGCCGACTCGATTTCCCCGCCGGGTTCAGCCTCGCCCGCGTCCCCAGCCCCAACGAGTGGCCCTCCCTCGCCTCGCAGGTCACCTACCTCACCCGCGGTCGCAACAGCCTGCCTCCCGCGGCGGTGCTCCCCCAGCCCAGTGTCAATGAGGCCAACGCCTTCCGGCCGGGGCAATACGCCGGCAAACTCGGCGCCCGGCACGAGGCGTGGCACCTGCACGTCGCCGCCGCCTGCGCCCTGGGCAATGGGGCGTGTCCCAACTGCTTCCGTTTCGAGGGAACGCCGTTCGAGCACGAATCGAAAACCATCTTCGACATGCCGGTGCTGACACTGCCCGACGGTGGTCGCCCCCGACTCGACAACCGGCTTGGCCTGCTGGCCCAAATTGAAGACCAGCAGCGGCGCCTCGAGCGGGGAGCCGAGCAGGCCAACCTCGACCGCAATCGACAGCAGGCCATCTCGGTGCTGGCCGACCCCCGCGTCCAGTCGGCGTTTGATGTCGAGCAGGCCGAGCCCGCGACTCTCGCCCGCTATGGCAAAAACAAGTTCGGTCTCTCGCTGCTGATGGCCCGACGCCTGGTCGAAGCGGGAGTCAACCTGGTGCAGGTCAACCTCGGGAAAAACTCCTCCTGGGACACCCACCGCCGCAATTTCCCCAACCTCCGCGACAATCTCTTCCCTCACTTTGACCGGGGGGTCTCGGGGTTGCTCGACGATCTCGCCGAGAGCGGCTTGCTCGACAGCACGCTGGTGGTGGTGACCGGAGAATTCGGGCGGACCCCCAAGATCAACCCCGATGGCGGACGCGATCACTGGGGACCGGTGATGAGCAGCCTGTTCGCCGGGGCGGGCGTGCGGGGCGGAACCGTGTTGGGAGCGACCGACAAAATCGCCGCTCAACCGACGGCGGACCGGCAGACGGTCGAGAACCTGGCAGCGACCATGCTGCACACGCTGGGGGTGCCGCACGACGCGCAGTGGGTCGACGTGGATGGCCGCCCGCACGAAGTCTATCGCGCCGGTCCCATCGAAGGCCTGGGATTGGCCGGGGCCTGAATCGTCGCGGGATCCTCGAAGTTCACCCCCCATTCCGCCGCAGTAGCGCGTCCCCCCTCTCCCGCGCGACCCGCTTCGCCAAACACGCACGACATCGTCGCGGGGGAGGGGTCGGGGGTGGGGGAACAATGAGTTGCCGTCGGGACTTCGACCCGCGAACCCGCCCGCCATTGGCCCAGCGAAAAGCCCCTCATCCGGTCTTCGACCACCTTCCCCCCGGGGGGGAAGGATCCGTTGGCTGTCGACTCGGTGGGGACGACCCGGCTCGATGCGAACGCGTCCCACAACGCTCTCGACCCTCACCGGCACCAAGCCT
>CAIUHT010000701.1 GCA_903898975.1 uncultured Planctomycetaceae bacterium | reverse complement strand
CTGAGCGACGCGGCGAAGGGCCCCCAGCTCGAAGCCCTCAAGGCCGCTGGCGTGAGAATCGTTCTCGAAGCCGACAAGAAGTAGCCGACGCTCACTGGCACAGCAGGCCGGCACCCGGGCGGTCGACTGGCGAGCTTCGCAACACGTCCCGGTCTTTCTGAACCGCCAACCCCCCTCCCCATTGGAGGGGGGTTTTTTGTTGGCCTTCGGCCCCCCGCCCCCTGTCTGAGGGGGGCGACTGCGGGCTGTGCCTAGTCGAGTTCCTTAGGGATCGCTGATTCAAGCGTCTCGCCATACCGCACATCCTCGGCCCCCGCCGTTGCCGAGCGGACCGCGGCAGACGGCAAGGGGATTCGCTAACCCAGCAGATGACCGAGCAGCGGCTGCAGGTCGCGATAGTCGGGCACAATCAGGTCGGCACCTGCTTCAATCAGTCGCTGCCGTTTCCAGTCGTTGATGCCAACCCGGTGCTGCTCGTCGCTCGCCACTCCCACCGCAATCCCCGCCACGCGACGGACCTCCTGGGTCTCGACAAACCCGTCTCCGAAGCCCAGCAGTTCCCCAGGCTGCAGTTTCAAGTCGGCGACCATCTGGTCAATCACCATCTGTTTCGAAAAGTTGTGGTGGGCGTCGATCGCCCCCCAGACGCGGTCGCCAAAGAAGTGGTCAAGCCCTAACGCGGCAAGCTCCTGGCGGACGAAGACCAGATCGGTCCCGCTGGCAAGAAACAGCGACAGCCCCCGCTCACGCAGCGATTCGAGCAACGGCAGAGCATTGGGCACCATCAGGTCCTCAGGGGCGATCCGTCCCTCCCGCAGACCGGTGGTCCGCCCCTCGACCCGCTGCATCAGCCGCCGTTGAAATTCGTGCTTGTACTCGACCGGGTCTTGTGGCGTGCCCCCCCGCCGGGTCACCTCCTCGGCCAGCTGAATCATCTGGTAGATGGTCTGCTTGCCATTGAGCCGCATGACGAACTCTTCGACCACCTGGCGCAGTTCAGCGGCCGACTCGGCGCGGGGTGTGCGAAGCAACTCATCCACCAGCATGGGAATCATGATTTCTGGCCAGCCCTCGCGGATGAGCGAGAGCGTGCCATCGAAGTCAAACACCACTGCCCGCACCCGGGGCGGCTGGCTGATAGCCCGAACAAGCTCAATCCGGGTGTCGGGGAGACCGGTGCGATCGGACGGAAGCGGAGGCAAACGGCTCGCGGGGGCGGACATGAGGGAGATCGCAAAAGAAAGACAGGGACAGCCCGGGTGGGAGTGCCAAACCTGAGGCCCCCGCCTCGGCAGAAACAGGGTTTTGGAGATTCCGTGATCAGGTGGGATGCCGGCTCAGCCGGCACGGTAGCCAGCCGACCCCGGACAGATTCAGCCGCAAACCAGTGAAATTTTCGCCGCGCCACGACAGGGCAGGCCCCTGCGGGGAACCCTACCGGCCACGGGTCGCGCGCGGTGCGGACTTTATCCGGCTCGACAGAAGCGGTGCAGAATCTCGGTGGCCAATCGCAACTGCTCGAGTTCAATCCATTCATCCCGCGTGTGGGCCTGTTCGATCGAACCGGGACCGAACACCACCGCCGGGACCCCGGTGACAGCGATCCGAGAAGCGTTGGTCCCGTACCAGGCCCCCAGTTTCCGGCGGGGGCCCGCGAGGGGCGTGACCTGGGCCAGCAGGCGGTCGGCCCAAGGGCCGTTGTTGTGATCCGAGAGTGTGGCCCCATCGATCCAGGGAGGGAGCATCTCGAAGTTGGCCTGGACCCGCGCCCGCAGCCATTGCTCGACCTGCGGGATGACGTTTGCGGCGACTTCGGTGGGGAGCACCCGCCGGTCAATTTCAATGAAACACTCGTCCGGAACTGTGTTGACGCTGATGCCCCCCTCGATCCGTCCCACGCTCAGTGTGGCGACGCCGCACAGCGGGTGAGCAGGGACCATGCCAGGCAATTCGCGAGCCAGTTCTTCGAGCGCCCGCAGCACTTCGCCCATGCCGTAGATCGCGTTCACTCCCTCGTTGGGTCGGGAGCTATGACAGGCCCGTCCCCGCGTGCGGATCTTCCACCGCACTGCCCCCTTATGGGCGACCACCAGGTCGAGACCTGTGGGCTCGGCGACTACAGCCAGGTCGGGAGGTTGTGCGAGCAGCCGCGAGGTCTGCCCGGGCTCGCTCCACAGCCGGGACAGAGCCCTCACTCCCTGCGCGGTGCTCTCTTCATCGCAGGTGCAGCTCATGACAACGTGATGCCGGCCCCCCCGAGGGTCGGCGGCGAGGCGGGCGAAGGCGGTGAGCATGGCCGCCATGCCCCCTTTCACATCGCAGGCACCGCGGCCATACAGGCGGCCGTCGCGAATCTCGG
>CAIUHT010000700.1 GCA_903898975.1 uncultured Planctomycetaceae bacterium | reverse complement strand
CTGATCTCTCAGTCATTGCATCGAAGCAGCGCCACTTCCGTGACGCCCGCTTCTCAGGGCTCTCCAACCAAATTGCCAAAGATCATTCCCCAGCTTCCCCCTAGGTTTGCACCCAAAGTTCTACCAGGCCCCGCGTCAAACGCGGAAACGACGTGCTCCCCTCCTCGCCAAATCACTCCGACCTCGGAGTCACTTGGGAAGCGGTCTCACGTCGTCGAGAAGTTATTATTGAGTCCCCTCGTCGTGATGTCAACTCACTTCCTCATCTTTTTTTTGCCCCCCCACTTCCCCCCTTTGCTCTCCTCTCTCCTTTCGTCCCGCCCCTGTCTATATTGGCCCCCATGACCACTCCCCTCCTCGTCACCGCCGCCCTCCCGTACGCCAACGGCCACATCCACATTGGCCACCTCGTTGAATACGTCCAGACCGATATCTGGGTTCGCTTCCAGAAACTTCGCGGTCGACGCACCCTGTTCCTCTGCGCCGACGACACCCACGGCACCGCCATCATGATGCGGGCCCGCCAGGAAGGCCGCCCCGAAGCCGAGATCATCGCCCAGATGCGGGCCTCGCATCTCACCGATTTCGCCGCCTTCGACATCGCCTTCGACCACTACGGCAGCACCCACAACCCCAGCAATCAGCAACTCTGCAACGAGATCTGGTCCCGCCTCCGCCAGGCAGGGCTCATCGTCGAAGAAGACGTCACCCAGCTCTTCGACACCCAGGCCGGGACCTTCCTCGCCGATCGCTTCGTCAAAGGCTCGTGCCCCCGCTGTAACGCCCCCGACCAATATGGCGACAACTGCGACAAGTGCGGGGCCACCTACTCTCCCTCCGACCTCAAGAACCCCTTCAGCACCCTCTCGGGGACCACTCCCGAACTCCGCTCGGCGCGACACCTCTTCGTCCGCATCGAGTCGCTGCACTCCTTCCTTGAACAGTGGACCCAGTCGGGTCAGCATCTCCAGTCCGAAGTCGCCAACTATCTCAAGGGACACTTCCTGGGCGAACCACTCCGCGACTGGGACGTCTCCCGCCCCGCTCCCTACTTCGGCTTTCCCATTCCCGACAGCCCCGGGAACTTCTGGTATGTCTGGTTCGACGCCCCCATCGGCTACATGTCGAGCCTCGCCGACTGGTGCGCCGCGAACGGGGAACGCTTCGAAGACTGGTGGCCCCGTGGTGCCGACGCCGCTTCTCGCGGAGCCGAGATTCATCACTTCATCGGCAAAGACATCACCTACTTCCACACCCTGTTCTGGCCCGCCATGCTGCAGGCCGCCGGGTTCAAGCTGCCGCACCAGGTCCACATCCACGGTTTTCTGACCGTCGATGGCGAGAAGATGTCGAAGAGCAAGGGGACCTTCATCCGCGGGGCGACCTACATTCGGCACCTCGACCCCGCGGCGCTCCGCTACTTCTACGCCTCGAAGCTGGGCAATCGACTCGACGACCTCGACCTCAATCTCTCCGAGTTCGCCGACAAGGTGAACTCCGACCTCGTGGGCAAGGTGGTCAACCTGGCCAGTCGTTCGGCGCGGTTCGTGCAGGCGACCGGGCTGTCGGCTCAATACCCCGACGATGGCGGCCTGTTCGCGCAGGCGGCCAGCGAGGGGGAGGAGATCGCCCGGGCGTATGACACGCTCGACTACGCCACCGCGATGCGGCTCATCATGGCGCAGGCCGATCGGGCGAACCGCTACATCGACGAGCAGGCGCCGTGGACCCTGAAGAAAGACCCCACGCAGGCGACCCGGCTGCAGGCGATCTGCACAGTGACGCTGAACCTGTTCCGGCAACTGGCGGTCTACCTGGCCCCGGTGCTCCCCCGCCTGGCGGCCCAGGCCGGCGACTTGCTGCACGCCCCCATCACCTCGTGGCACGACGCGTCGCGGCCGCTGCAGGGGACCCCGGTCGCCGAGTTCCAGCACCTGATGAAGCGGGTCGACCCAGCTGCGATCGAGAAACTGCTGGAAGAGAGCCGCAGCGAGGTGACGGTGCCCGCGGCCTCGGCCGGGGCCCAACCGGCGGCAAGTGGGGACGGACCGGAGGCCCTGGCGGCGGAGCCCCTGAGCCCGACCTGCACCTTCGACGAGTTTTCGAAGGTCGACATGCGGGTGGCGCGGGTGCTTGCGGCCGAGACGGTGAAGGAATCGAACAAGCTGCTGCGGCTGACGGTGACACTGGGGGGCAGCGAGCAGCGGAACATCTTCGCCGG
>CAIUHT010000699.1 GCA_903898975.1 uncultured Planctomycetaceae bacterium | reverse complement strand
GCCCTGGGCGGCCTGCTCTACCTGCTCGGAGCCTGGATTCTCAGACCACTGAAAGGCGATCCCGGCTGGTTGCTGGTGATCGGTCCCGCGGCGACGCTGCTGATGCTGATGATTGCCACGAACCTGGAGGCGGTCTTGCCGGGCTACCTGCACGACGAACTCGTACGCGAGGCGTGGGCCACCTACGGATCGCTCTGCCTGCTGTGCGGCATCGTCTGGTTCGCCGTGGTGGGGGTTTCGCTCAAGGGAGCCTGCCTGATCGGCCTGGCAGGCTCGACGTGGGCGAAATCGGGGCTGACCGCCTCGTGGCTGGTCGCCACGGGATTCGGGCTGCTGGCTGGCGGTGGCACCAGGAACGGTTCGGAGAAGTCTCGAAACTGGTCCAACCTGCTGGCCACCAGCGCCCCCTACCTGTTCCTGCTGGGACTGGGCTGCCTGCTGTCGCTGCTGGTGCGAAAATTGCCGGGCCTGGCTGACCCCACGCATCCCGAGCAGGATCCACTGACACTCGCGTTGTGGTTTGCGGGCCTGCTCGTGGTGCCCGGGCTGTTGTCGTGCTGGCTGGATGTCAATGATCTTTCGCTCAATGCCCTGTACGCCAATCGCCTGACCCGCGCCTACCTGGGAGCCTCGAACCAGCAGCGCTTCGATGCTGGAACGGGCAAACCGATCCGACGGTCGCGGTTCCTCCCCTCCGACGACCTGGAACTGGCCGAGCTGCAACCCGGTGCCCACTACAGCGGCCCCTACCTGCTGGTCAACACGGCGTTGAACCTGGCCGCGGGAGACAACCTCTCCTGGCAGGAACGCAAGGCAGCGTCGTTTGTGATCACCCCGGGCCACATGGGCTGCGCCGATCTCCCCTCGAACCAAGGGGGGTATTATCCGATGGACCAGCCGCCCAGAGCCGCACCACATGCGGGGCTGCGCCAGGGGATGCTGGGGCGTGCCATCTCGATCTCGGGAGCGGCGGCCAACCCCAACATGGGCTATCACACCTCGCCCGCCATCACCGCCCTGATGACGTTTTTCAACGTCCGCCTCGGCTGGTGGCTTCCCAACCCCCTCAAGAACCCGCCCGTGCCCGCCGGCAGACGCCCCAGTTCGGTGCTTGTCTGGCTGCTGAAGGAACTTTTCGGCCAGACCGATGACAAGGCCACGTTCCTCAACATTTCCGACGGGGGGCACTTCGAAAACCTGGGAGTCTACGAGCTGGTCCGGCGTCGCTGCCGGCTGATTCTCGCCGTCGATGGTGAAGCCGACCCCAACCTCGCCTTCCATGGCCTGGGAACCCTGGTCCGTCGCTGCCGGACTGACCTGGGAATCGATGTTGAGATCGATGTCGAGCGTATGCGGCGAGATGCCACCACAGGGCGCAGCCGGGAGCACATCGCGATTGGCACAATTCGCTACGACCTGGAAGACCCGACACATCCCGTGGGGACGCTGGTGTACATCAAGGCGACGCTGACAGGGGATGAGCCGGGGGATGTGCTGCAGTATGCCCAGGCGCACCCCGACTTTCCGCACCAGACCACAGCCGACCAGTTTTTCGACGAATCGCAGTTCGAGAGTTACCGCTCGCTGGGTCACCACTGCGTGCTGAAGGCGTTTCGGCCGCTGGTCGGGTCGCCCGGGGTCTCCGCGGGAAGCGAGCCGGTGGAAACGCTGGTGTACGAACTGCGGCGCCGCGGATTCCCGCCGCTCCCCGAGTCGGGGGAGAACTTTCTGCAGGCGGTCGAGCCATTCGTTGAACTGCACAAGGCGTTTCGCGCGCAGTCGCCCCCCTCGGCTGTTGCGCAGGCGATGTACAGCGAACTGCCCACCCCAGCCGGGGGTGTGGCCGACGTTCACACCAGCCTGCTGATGGTGCAAGTGCTGGAGAATGCGTGGTTCACATTGAATCTCGACGAGCAGTCGGCTCATCCACTCCACACCGGCTGGATGAACCTGCTGCATCGCTGGAGCCAGATTCCCCCCTTGCGGGAGTGCTGGCCGGTGATTCGCCACGAATTCAGCCGCGGTTTCGTGGAGTTCTGCGAACGGGTCGGTGGCCTGCCCAAGCCTGAGCGCGCCGTGACGCTGGTGAAGACAAGCGACAACGTCTCGACATTGAGTGCAGCGTTCGCCGTGGATAAGGACTTTGACGGGAACACTCTGACCGTGGGGGCGAAGGAGATTCGGGCTCTCGCGCTGAAAGTTTCCGGCCAATCAGGCACGTCGGAGATCCCGATTGGCTATTGGGCCTTGAGATCGAACGGAACGACAGAAGAGCTGACGGTCTGGGTGCGGCCCCGCTACCGGGGCCACGGGCACGGGACATTTTTGCTCGACGACTTCTGCAAGAGTCGCAGTGGTTCCGGGCAGCCACCTGTGACGGTGAAGCTGAGGATGGCGCAGCAGGCGACCCACAAGGCAGCGGCGATCGACAAGGCCCGACTCCTGTCGTTCTTCACCCGCTACGGTTTTCGTATGGCGAAGTCACAGCAGGCCGCGAACCAGATCGAGATGATTCTGCAGTGACCGCGGCCAGCGTGGGTCGCCTGGCTGATCGGTACCCCACGACATCGCCGATCGTGTAACGCCAAGCCGCTCGCACACAAATGGGGACCGCGACGACAACCACCCCATGTTCCCCGCCTTTGCGACGTCAAACTCAGGCGCACGGTCAGCGTCAGCTGGCCGGTGAAACCGTCCCCAACGCGATTGACGCCCAACTGCCCCCGGCCCGGTCACGTGATTCCACGATTTTGCTGCGCTGCGATCGAGGCTCCGCGTCGAGTTCGACCCGCGGCTGTGCTGGCGACGCTTCCACCGTGTGGCTCACGCCACACGTTCGCCTCACCTGCGCCACACGTTCGCCTGGCTGATGCCAGACTGGCGTGAGCGCGTCGGCTTGTTGCGACCTGCCTGGCGTGAGTTGCTCAGGCAGTCGCGGAGGGTGCTTCCGCACTGCCTGGTTCGTTCCAGCGCAGTTCGGGAGGGGGTGGGGCGATCAGGGTCAGCGAGCTGCCGGTCACGGGGTGCGGGAGGTCCAGGCGGTGGGCGTGCAGATGGTAGCCGGGATCACCCGGGAGTCCCGGGTTCTCGGCCAGTGGCAGACCCCCGGCTCCATAGAGCGGGTCGCCGACCAGTGGATGACCAATCGACGCCAGGTGAATCCGGATCTGGTGCGGTCTGCCGGTGGGAATCTCCACCTCGAACAGGGTCGCACTGGCGAACCGCGCCAGGACGCGGGCCGCGCTCTGCGAAGCTTTCCCCCCGGGGTGCGCCGCGTGCACCGTGCCGAGCCGGGGATGCGGTTGCGGACCAATCGGCGTGGTGATGTGGTACTCGTCCTGCGTCGCGACCCCCTGGGCGAGCGCCCGGTAGATCTTTCGCAGTTGAGGCCACTGGCGGGAGACAGTGGCGGCGACCTCGGGCGTGCGCGCGAACAGCACCAGGCCCGAGGTGGCCCGCCCCAGGCGATGCAGTGGCTGCGCCTCGGGATACTGGGCCTGCACCAGCGCGAGGAGCGTGTTGTCGAGATAGCCGGCCCCGGGGAGCGTGGGAAGACCCGACGGTTTGTCGACCGCCAGCAGGTGCTCGTCAAGGTGAATGAGGCCGAACTGCCGGGGGGTCTCGGGTTCCAGCCAGCCGGGCCGATGCCATTCGACCTGCTCACCCGCCCGCAACAGACGCTCGGCGGCGATGGGCTCTCCCCCGATGCGTACTTCGCCCCGCGCCAGGCGGGCCTGCCATTCTGTGGGAGTCGAATGCGGAAAGTCGGTCGCGAGATACTGAGCCGCAGACAGCCCCGCCCGCTGCGGGTCGATGACGGTGCGATAGATGTAACCGGCGTTGAAGACGAGCGACCGCGCTTCCCGCTCACGCTGGTTGAGGGGGCGGGAAGCCGACGACTCGGGCCTGCGCGACGCTGGTGCCTGGAGGGGCGCAGCCGGCGGCGTGCCAGGCTGAGTCAGCGCGTCTTGAGGCAGGGAGTCTGGGGGCAGGGAGTCTGGGGGCAGCGCACCCTGGGGCAGCACACCCGGCAGCGAGGCGGTCTCGGGCGGGGTCGCCACGCCGCTCGGGGAGGTCGCGGGGGTCTGCGGCGACGCGGGATTGGGTTCGGGATGTGCCGTCATGCAAAACCCACCACGGTGGAGACCACCAGCAAGGCGTAACCCAACTGCAGGGCGAGCACCCAGAGCAGTTGGCGGTGCAGGTGCGTGTCGGCGGAAGCGGTCGGCGGGGGTCGCTCGCTGGAGACATCGAGCGCGGCCTGCGGGAGAGCTGGGCGTGGTTCGGTGATCACGCTCAGCCAGTCACCCACCAGCAGCAACAGGGTGGGCATCAGCAGCAGCCACAGGCGAGCCGCTTCACCCCGGTTTTTGCCCGAGAGATACACGAGGCCCCAGGCGAGGGCGAGGCTCCCCGCGACTGGCGAGACGCGGCGGTGCGTGAGCGACCGAATGAGAGCCAGCCCCGCGAGGCCCACCACGGGGGGACCTGCCGCAAGCAGGAGTTCGACGGGATTGACCAGCAACCAGACCCACCAGGTGCGGGTGAACTGCTGATAGAACCGGGAATGATTGAGATAGTTCCACCGCCAGACTGTCAGCAGGTCGCAGCCCGTGAGCCACGTGAACAACCCGGTCGCCAGCAGGCAGGTCGCCAGCCCCACCCCCAGCACGGTGAGCAGACCCGACCAGCGGGGGGTCGCAGGGAGGGGCGGCGCGGCCGACGAGGCGGGGCGGATGAGCCTCCAACCCTGGCGGGCGGTCAGCAGCAGTCCGGCGGCGAGGATCACGAGAAAGGCGAGACTGCACAGCAGGCCCAGCCACAACACCAGCCCGGCGACCAGTGCCAGCAGTGAGCGTCGCCAGGCAGAGCGGGCCAGCAGCGCTTCGTTCCACGCCCACAGACACCCGCAGCCCAGCAGGGGGAACACGCCATCACTCTTGGGGAGGAAGAGGGCGAGGGCGGGGAGGGTCGGCCAGAACGCGGCGAGCAGCAGGGCGTGCTCCTCGGAGAGCGCGCGACGAAGCAGGCCCCACAGGGGGAGGACGGTGAGGGCCCCCGCGAGCACGGTCAGCAGCATGGCCAGCCACAGCACGGCGCGGTCGTTGGAAGAGAGGGGCACGAGCGCAAGGGACGGGTCGACGCCGGCCTGAGGAGGGCCGGGGCGGGCCGAGAGGCGGGCGATTTCGTCGAACGAGAGTGCGACGGTGGTCGGTTCGGTGGCCCGCAACGCGGGAGCCAGCGGGGGGACCGCTTCGACCAGGGCGATCAACCCCTGCAACGTCAGCACGAGACCGGGAGGGTGGGTCCCCAGATGCAGCACATCCCCGGCAGCGACGGTCTGTTCGTACTGGGACAGCCAGGCAGTGCGGGGCTGCGTTGCCCGGCGGGCGGCATCGGTGTGATGGCGGGCCTGGGTGAAGTAGCCCGACGGGCCGGGGTAGTAGAGCACCCAGCCAGCCTTGGAGAGATCGAACCCGGGAGGGGCCGCCTGCAGCAGGCAGAGCAGCCAGGCCACCGCGGCGACCGCCAGGAGCAAGGCTTTTCCAGCCCCTCGAGCGGGTGAGGCTGCCGGGATTGCGGCGACCTGCGAGAGCGTTCCCGCCGAGCGACCGGAACGAGGTCGGGGTGGCTGGGTCAGCCAGCGGACGAAGAACAGGTAGGCGACGGCGGCGAGGAGGGGCCCGGGCCAGCGGAACCAGGGCGATTCGGTGTGGGGGCGGCGCGACCAGGCCCACTCGGAGGGGACACCCAGTGGCAGCGGGGTGAAGCCAACGTAGACCGCTCCCAGCAGGGTGAGCAGAACCAGCCCGGCCAGGGTGCGGGTCGGCAAGCGGGGTGCGGGGGGAGGGGGGGACGGGGCGACAGGCATGCTTCAGGCCGACGGGATCGACCGGCCGGCGGATTCACCAGGCCCATCGATTCGACAAAGGGGTCGATTCGATGACTGGGCCAAATCGACAAAAGGACCAGTTCGAAAAAAGGACCAGTTCGACAAAGGGGTTGAAGCGACCGGGGAGACCGGGGGCGAGAAGGGTTCCCCGGAGGTCACGGGTGGACCCAACAAAAAACCCCCGCCAGCATACTCGCTGGCGGGGGCGGTGTCAGGAAGCCGCGGCTCGCGGGGGCGAGTCGTGGCGGTCGAGACCTCAGTCGATCGACGGGACGGTCACCTGGGCGGCGAGCGCCTTGCGGATCCGTTCCTGCGTGTCTTGCAGGTGGGCCCGGGTATAGTCGTCGAGCTTGACGTCCGCCGCTCCCAGCAGGGCGGTGACCTGCTTGTCGAGGTCGGTCAGGTGCATCCGCATGAGGGTGCGGACATCTTCGGGGACACCCCCGCTGCCGCCCCCCCCGAGGAGGGAGGCGAGACCAGCCGAGGGGCTGCTGTT
>CAIUHT010000698.1 GCA_903898975.1 uncultured Planctomycetaceae bacterium | reverse complement strand
ATGGCGAGGGGAGTCTCTTCGTGCAGCACCAGCTGGCGCAGGGCGTCGCTGACGGTGGCCGCCTGGGGATGATCGGTCGCAATTCCCGCCAGCGCGACCGCCCCGTCGAGCCGCTGCTTCAAATCGGCCTGGGCGTCTGCCGTCAGTGGCAGCAGCCGGTCGGCGATCACTCCCGCTCGCCCCAGCTGCCAGGTCCGCAACGCTTCGCGGCGCAACAGCGGTTGCCCGGTCCCCCAGAGCGAATCGAACAGTTCCGGTGTCAGCGCGTTGTCGGTCGGAGAGACCAGTCGCAATGCCTGGGCCCGCACGTCGGCGCTCCTCTCCGCGTCGGCAATGAGGGGCAGCACCACCTGGGCGGCGGGGGTCTTGTCGATGTCGGTCGGGGCGGTCCCCGCCAGCATCTGGCTGGCCGCCAGCGTCGCCAGGAACAGGTCGGGGGTCATCCCTCGCGAAGCGAACAGCCCGTCGACAACCGACTGCAGATCGGTGAACCGCTCCTCGGCGGCCCACTGCACGGCGGCCCGGCGGACCTGTGGGTCGCCATCGGCGAGGCCCAGTTCGGCGGCGTCGGCGCGACGGGAGTCCTGGCGTCGGGCGGCCAGCAGGCTGGCGAGCCGCCATTTCGCCGGCCGCTGTCCCCCGGGCAGCAGTGGAGCCAGCAACTCCTCGCGCGGGAGATGGCGGGCCAGCGTCTCGACCAGGGTGGCGAAGACCGCCGGGTCATCGATCGAGAGGGCCAGCGCCACGAGTTGCCGGTCTTCCAGGTGCGAGCCCGCCAGCGCGGGGAGCAGGGCCGACTGATCGGACTTGGGGGCCCGGCCACCCAGGCGTTCGTTCAAGAGCAGCCGCGCGAGTTTTCCCGCGAGCGCGGGCTGGGCGGGAAATGAGGGTGTCCCCAATTGGGCAGCGGCGGCGGGGGCCAGGCCACTGTCGGGTTGCAGCAGCAGGGCCTGGTCGCCCGGCGTGAAGGCGGGCGATTTCGCCTGTTGCAGCACGGCCCAGAACGCCTCATGCCGGGCCCGCAGTGGGGCCGCCCGATCTTGCACCACGCCCCGCAACGCTTCGCGACCCGCGACACTGGCGGCCAGTTGCCGGGCCGCCCCCCGACGCCGGGCCAGACGCAGGTCGGCCAAGGTCGCCGCACGTGCGGCTGGATCGTCGAGAAGTGTGGGGGGCACGTCGAGTTGGGCCGGCCCAGTCGCTGCGGGCTGCTCGACCGCCGAGATCCGCCAGACCCGCCCTTGCCCGTGCACGTTGTAGTCGGCCTTCACCCAGTCGCTGCAGTACAGGCTCCCGTCGGGGGCGAATGCGAGACCGACTGGGCGGAAATTCGCCGGGCCGGTGATCAGCGGTTCGGCCAGCGACTGCCAGGCACTCCCCCGGGGCTTCAGTTCGAAGCGATCGATGCGGTGGTCACCCCAACTGGTGACCAGCAACTGCCCGGCGAACGCGGGGGGAAACTGCGGCGATTCACAGGCGACAATCCCCGACGGGGCTTCCCCCGTGCCCGCCGTCATCGGGACCGTGCCGGCGATTTCGCCATTCCACGCGGTGAACGGGTGCAGCCCCTTGCGGCCGTTGCGGAAGCGGTAGCCAAAGTCGGCACCGGGCCAGATCGAGAGGAGTCGGCACGGGGGGCGGCTGTCGGGATCGTTGTCGACAGTGAAGAGCCGGCCCAGCGGATCAACGGCGCTGGCGTGTGGATTCCAGAAACCGGTCGCGACCTGCTGCAGGCCACTGCCGTCGAGCCGACAGCGGTAGAGGTTGCCCCCTTCGCCTCCCCCGGAGAGGGTGGCCCCGTCGGTCCCCTTGAGGGTGTACTCGGCCCCCAGGTTCTCGCCGAAGCCAAAGTACAGCCAGTCGAGCGGGTCAAGCGCAAAGCCCGCCAGTCCGTTGTGCGGGTAATCGCCCGGGGTGACCAGGGTCAGCAGTTCCCGCCGACGGTCGGCGTGACCGTCGCCATCGTCATCGTGGAGCAGCCAGATGGCTCGCCGGGTCGCCAACAGCACCGCCAGTTGCCGGCCATTGGAGGCGGCTTTGAGCTCGACCTGGTCTGAGACCCAGGGGGGCAGGGCCAGCACGCTCATGGCGTGGCGAAAGCCGTCGGCGAAGGGGGGCGAGTCATCGGCCCGACCATCACCATCGGCATCGGTCAGCAACAGCAGGCGGTCACTGTCGGGGCCCGCGTAGCCAGCGGGGGGAAAGTGCGTGTGGCTCTCGATGACCAGCACGCGCCCGAATGCATCGACATCGAGGCCGGTGGGAGTGACCACCCGGGGCTGCTCGGCGAAGAGTTCGATCTTGAGCCGAGGGTCGAGCGACCGCGGCCCGTCCTGGGCCAGTGCCGGGGACGGCGTCCACACCAGGCACAGGCCGAGCAGGGCGAAGAGCGAAACGGCACGAGCGAGCATGGGGGGCACCAGTCAGGAAAGAGCGGACTCTGCTCGAACGAGAGCGTATTCAGACCGGACGGGGCCGAGCGCAGATCGAGGACCGGCGAGCGAGTCGCCACGGCGATCCACGCGGCCCGTCGCGTCGCGAAGGTCAGCCGCTTCAGCTCCCTTCCACAAAGCCCGCGAGGCTGGCGAAGTCGGGCTTCAGCGAAGAGTAGAGGTGTTGGTAGCGGGGGTGCAGGCGGTCGTAGAGACGCCGTTCGGCGGGCCGAGGGCTGGTTTGCGACACGGTGCGAATGGTCGCCGTGCACGCCTCCACCACGTTCTTGTAGGCCCCCGTTCCCACCGCGGCCAGCAGCGCGACACCGTACGCCGGGCCCTCGTGCGAGTTGGTGACGGCGACGGGCAGGCCGTAGATGTCGGCCTGCAGTTGCCGCCAGAATTCACTGCGGGCTCCCCCACCGGAGAGCCGGACCTCCTTCGCGGGGACCTTGAGCCCCTGGATGATCTGCAGCGAGTCGCGCATGGCGAACGTCGCTCCTTCGATCACCGCCCGGGCCAGATGCGGTCGCCCGTGCCTGAGGGAGAGCCCCACCCACGCACCGCGGGCATGGGGATCGGCATGCGGGGTCCGTTCGCCGGTGAGATACGGGAGGAAGACCAGTCCTTCCGACCCGGCAGGGGCCTGTGCGGCCTGCTGGGTGATGAGTTCGTAGGGGTCGATCTTGAGTTTGCGGGCCTGGGCGACCTCGGCCTGGCACAGCTGGTTGCGGTACCACTGCAGGCT
>CAIUHT010000697.1 GCA_903898975.1 uncultured Planctomycetaceae bacterium | reverse complement strand
CCGGCATCGACCACGGCCAGGCCACTTCCCCCGGCGGTCTCGACCCGTCCGGTCGTGGGCTGGGGCACTTCGGGTTCATCCTGTTCAAAGACGGCGCCAAACGCAGTGAAATTCTTCTCGGCCGATTGCCGGTTGAGCATCTCAAACGCCTGGTCCAGTGCCTGCCGGGTCGAGTCGACCTGGGAGGTGAGCCGTACCTGCTTCGTGGCCGAACGCCGCAGTCGACGCCAGGCGAGTTCGCTGCTCGACCACCACTGGACGAGTTGCTGCATGGCCGCCAGCCCTTCGGGCTGCGTGGGATAACGGCGGACAAGTTCCAGCAGGGTCAGTTCGGCCAGTTCCCATTGCCCCTGGCTCGCGTAGTCCTGGGCGAGCCGTCCCAGCGAAGCCGCTCCCTCGGCATCAGGCATGTCGCGCAGCACATTCGGCAACTCGGCCAGCAATTGGCCGGATCGTCCCGGATCGGGCAGGGCCCGTTCACTGATGGCTGCAAAGTTGCGCTGCAGGCGGGCCCTTTCGTTGGCCGCGAGCACATCGTCTTCGGGCAGCACCCGCGGAGGACGGCGGGCCGCCGAGCCTGCCGTAATCCCGAGCCCCCCCATCAGTCCTCCCCGATCCGAGCTGGCGACAGGAGACCGGCTGGGCCAGATCACCCTCCAGGCTGGCCGGTCGTCGGTCGTGGGGGGTTCCGACCACAGCAGGCTCTCGGCCTGCCGGGTGGCCAGAGTGTTGGAGATTCCCAGGTGCGGCAGCAATCGATGACGCTCCAGGGCGATCGCTCCCGATTCCCCCGCCGGCACCCGCTGGACCACACGGTTGACCCGCCAGGCTTCCAGCCCCCCCTGTTCGTGCAGGGGCAACCACTGCGTCGAGTCTCCCGCCTGTTCGACGGCGACCAGCACGGCCCCCGCCAGCAGTTGCGACAGGGGATCCCCCGGTGCGTCGAGCACGATCACGCTGGGGCGCCAGGTGCGAATCTGTCGCACGAGGTGCCGGTTGAGCAGTTCTTCCAGCTTGTTTTCGTTCCGCCGATTCCACTCGCGCAGCAGTCGAGCCTCGTCGCGCTCAAGCCCCGGAATCGACAGGGGAAACTGCCAGGCGGTGAGGGCGGCCGAACCCCCGGCCCGCGTCGTCGCCTCCACAAGTCGCAGGGGAAACACCGGCGACACCCCGCCCGGCCCGATGTCTTGTCGGGCGAGCACCTCCACCAGGCTGCGGTAACCCATGTCTCCCGAGAACTCCACCGGCAACGCCAGCCGGACGTCGGCGTTGTGACCATGCAGCTGCCAGAAGGCGATGCGTCGACCCGCTCCGCGGGCGGCCGACCAGGTGAGCCCTCCATCGGTCGTGTGCAGGATCTGTCCGAAGGCTCCCACCGCGATCCCGGTGTCTTCGTCGGCGAAGTGCAGGGCGGTCACGGGGGCGTTCTGGCCGGTCGATTGCGACTCCCACGTCTCTCCCTGGTCGGGGGAATGCCAGATGACTGTCCCCGGTTCACCGGCGACCCAGACATGGCTTCCCCGGCAGGCGACCGCCCGGAAGTCGAACAGGTGCCGGATCTCGGCCGGGGGCGAGTTGGCCGGGGCCTCCCAGACGAGTCCCGCATTGGTGGTGGTGAGGATCAAGGCCCCATCCCCCACAACCCAGCCACGCTGGGCGGTCAGCAGGGCGAGGTCGTACAGTCCGCGGTCACCGATGTTGGGGCGCCGGCTGACATCCACCCGGCGTTCGAACAACCGGGCTGTCGCCCCGCGGGCCCCCGCCACGAGACCACTGTCGGGATTCGCGAAATCAGCCGCGAGCCATTCGCCATCCGGGGTCTGTCCGAGTTTTTTCCATGACTGTCCCCCATCGGACGTCTGATAGACCGCTCCCCCTTCCGTGTCGGTGTCGGCACCCGCCGCGAGGCCGATCT
>CAIUHT010000696.1 GCA_903898975.1 uncultured Planctomycetaceae bacterium | reverse complement strand
GGACGGAGCCTCGCCCTCCCAGACGGGTGTGATGTGGGCGTGCAGGATGGTGAGGATCGGATTGAGAGGTGGTCTGGAAGTCCGCCTTGCTCCTGACCATCGCCTTCAACCGGCGTGCGAGCAGACCTTACACGCTATCCAGGACCGCCGTCGTCGCCCCGACGTCGCGGCTTTTATGAGGCGGCGGGGGCTGGGGTGGTTGGGCTTTGGGTTGGTTCCGGGGCTTCTACGGGGATTGTCGCGTTGACGAGCAGGCCGGTGATGCCTGAGAGGGTGGCGACGGCGGCGAGGATAAAAAAGAGGCGGTCCCACTGTGCCACCGTGGGGTGCTCCCCCAGCAGGCGGTCGTAGAAGATCGGGGCGACTGCTGCGCCCAGGTTGCCCCACATGTTGCCCCAGCCGAGCACTGAGCCGACATGCCGGCCGCCGGCGTCCTGGGCGTAGGCCCAGACCGAGGCGACTCCGAGGTCGACGAAGAAAAACGCGAGCGAGGCCAGGGCCACCGCGATCCAGGGACTGCCCACCCAGGGCCAGCACAAATAGGCGGCGGCGATGCCGAAGCGGGTGAGCCCCATGGGCAAGGCGCGTCCCCAGCGGAGTCCCAGCCGGCGTGCCAGGCCGTCGGTCAGCCGGCCTCCCAGGAACATCCCCGCCACGCCCGCCAAGGGGGGCAGGGCGACCATCCAGCTGCGCTGCACAATCGGCACCTGGTGCACGTCGAGCAGGTAACGGGGGAGTTGGGCCAGCAGAAACAGCCAGACAATGTTGGTTCCGAACTGCGTGAGCGAATTGAACCAGAGCCCCGCACTGCTGAGCATGGCCAGCAGCGGTGGGGCCGACAGGACCGGCGTCGCGGTGGCCCCCGCGGCGTTCGCTTCCGAGCTGGCTGCCGCGGCCATCTTCGCCGGGTCGATCAGCGTCTGCTCGGCGACATTGCAGTGGGGATGCTGCGCGGGGTGGTCGCGAAACAGCCACCAGAACAGTGCGGCGACCGCCACCCCGGCGAGGCCGTAGAGGACCACCACCGGGCGCCAGCCCTGCACGTACAGCTTGCCCACCTCATTGCGAAAGAGGGCTTCGAGCACGAACCGCCCGAACCGCTGCCGGCGGACCGGGTCGAGCGACTCTCCCTGCTCCAGGCGGGCCAGCAACTCGGTCGCTTCCCGTTCGAGAGGGAGCAGGGACATGCTCTGGGGATCGAACAGATCGGTCCGCTCGAGCAGGCTGTTGAGGATGGTGGCGACCTGGGTGGCGTGATGAGCCGTGGTGGTCAGTTCGGGGTCGCTGGCGGCCAGCGCTTGCAGTTGCTGGCGATCTTCAGTGGAGAGGAGCGACCAGACGTGACCGGCGGGCGATTGGGGCTGGTTCGTGGGGGACTGGCCCGCCACGAGTTTTTTGGCGACTCCCTGGGCCGACAGCACCTGGGCGGGAGTGATCTGGGCGGGGGTCGAGAGGGGGACGAAGGCAATCATCAACGCCGTGGTGAGGATGGGGGCGATGACGGCGCCGAGCCGGCCTCCGAGGGCGACGATCGCACTGGCGACCCCCCGGCTGCTGAAGGGGACCCAGCGGCGGAGCAGGCTGCCACTGGCGGGAAAGGCGCCGGCCTGCGCGATTCCGCAGCCCAGGCGCATGGCGAGCAGCGCGAACGCTCCCTGGGCCAGCCCCATGCCGCCGGTGAACACCGACCAGGCGAGGATGTAGAGGGCGAGTACGCCGCGAATTCCCCAGCGATCTCCCAGCCAGCCCGCGGGGACCTGGCAGAGGGCGTAGGTCCAGAAGAACGAGCTGATGAACCACGACATCTGGGTCTCGGTGAGACCGAGATCTTCCTTGATGTACTGCTGCGAGATGTTCACGCAGAAGCGATCGAGGTAGAGGATGAGCGCCATGGCAGTGGCGACGGCTACCACGCGATGACGGATGCCGGTGGGGGCCGCGTCGGAGTCGGACTGCGGGGGAAACGCCGACATGTCTGCTGCCTTTCCCGCCGGGGTGGGCGAGTTCAACCTGAGGGGGATCCGGTTGGCCGAACATTACGCCCCGCAACCGGCCCATGCAAGCCGCGCTGCGCGGTCGGCGTGGTGAGAGGGCGCAGTGGTGAGAGGGTGGGGCGGCGAGAGAGCGGGGCGGAGAGATTGCGCTGGGCGGTCGTCGAACGATGGGGCTGGGCCGGTCTTGTGCCGGGGCTGTGTGGCGCTGCGGCAGGCTGAGGCTGGAACAGGATCGTGTGGGGAGAGGATCGTGTGGGGCCGCGTTCTTGTGGGGTCGGTCAGCCCTGCCCGAGTTCCTTGGCGCGGCGGGCGGCGGCGGACACGGCGTTCATGAGGGCTCCGCGGACTCCCGCCCGTTCCAGCTCGTGAAGTCCGGCGATGGTGGTTCCCGCGGGGCTGGCCACGGCGTCTTTCAGCGCGCCGGGATGCTTGCCGGTCTCGAGGACCATGCGGGCGGTGCCGAGCAGGGTTTGAGCGGCGAGGCGTTGCGCGACGTCGCGGGGCAAGCCAGCCAGCACGCCGCCATCGGCGAGGGCTTCGATCATCAGGCAGGCGAACGCTGGGCCACTCCCCGAGAGGCCGGTGACGGCGTCGAGTTGCGACTCGGGCAGTTCGAGCGCCAGTCCGACCGCTCCCAGCAGTTGCTGGGTCCACTGGGCATCGGTGTCGGTGGCCTTGGTTCCCCGGCACCAGGCCGACGCCGAGGCCTGCACGAGGCAGGGGGTGTTGGGCATCACGCGGATCAGTCGGCAGTCTGGTCCCAGCAGGCCCTGCAGTTTCGCCAGCGGGACCCCGGCGGCGATGGAGACAACCAGCGGGGCATGGGTGAGGTGAGGAACCAGCGTGGGGAGCAGGTTGGGGAGGGACTGCGGTTTGACCGCGAGCACAAGGACCTGCGCGAAGCGGGCGACCGCGACGTTGTCGGGCGTGGCGGGGGCACCGGTGGCCTTGGTAAAGGCGTCGCGGGCGGCGGGGACCGGGTCACTGGCGAGCAATCGCTCGGGGGTGCAGAGCCCAGCCGAGATCCAGCCCTTCGCCAGGGCCGAGGCCATCTGGCCGGCGCCCACAAAGCCAATGGTCAGGGGGGGGGAAATGCTCATGGGGGCGAGGGGGGGCGAAAGAGAGGGAGGGGGTGGGGGCCAGGCCCGGGCAACGGGCGAAAGCCTCGCCGGGGTGCGGTCGCACGGCGGTTGCGAGGAGTGTAGCGACCGGAGCGAGGCGATCAAAAGCGGCGGCGTGAGGTCGGCTGAGGTCCGCCGTTGGGGGAGGGCGACGGGGTGTGTTCGGCGGCGGGGCTTTGAGCGGCGGGGGGTGTGGCGGCCGGGCGGTGTGGCGCCCGGGGGTTTGGGGGGGCGATCAGCCGGCGGGGAGGAGGGGCTGGGGAGTCGCGGGAGATGAGGAGCCGGGGGTGGGGGGGG
>CAIUHT010000695.1 GCA_903898975.1 uncultured Planctomycetaceae bacterium | reverse complement strand
TCCCGTAGGTCCATCACGGCGACCCCCGGTTTCTTCACGGGCTTGACCGTCAGTGTGTGTCGGCCGGCCTCCTTCACCGTCAGCTCCCCGATCGTCCGGCGGCGGAAATCCTGGAAGCCCTTGGTCTCTTCCACCGTCATTGGCACGACCTGGTCCCCCACCCGGAATTCCACCGTGCTCCCGCCACTTCCCGGGCCGCACCCCTGCAGAATCTCGATCGCAAAGCGACCCGGCTCACGAATGGTGAACTCCCAGCTCGCCCAGTCGCTCTCCCGCACCCAAAAACCCAGCGTCTCTTTGTGGGGCAACGGCTCGTAGCGCAGCATCACCCCTTCGACCCGCGCGTTCTTCGCCGGCAACAGCACCACGCCATCGGCCCCCTGTGGATTTGGCACAAACTCCGGGTTCGCCGTCATCGACTGGGCCCCCACCCGCTCTTGCCAGGCGTGCAGCGCGGTCGCCAGTTCCTCCACCTCGGCGGGGGAGTCGCCGGCGAGGTTGCGGCTTTCCGACGGGTCCTTCTCAACATCGAACAGCTCGCGCCGACCGGTCTCGAAGAATTCGACCAGCTTTCGCGACCCGCGCCGAATCGCCGCCCCCGGGCGGGCCCGCTGGTTGCTGTAATGCGGATAATGCCAGTGGAGATCGCGGACGGGGGCCGCCTCGCCTTTCAGCCAATGCCCGGCCAGGCTCACGCCGTCGACCCCCTCGGGGGTCGGCAGTCCACACAGGGCGGCCAGGGTGGGAACCAGGTCGTGGCTCACCACGGGGGTGTTGTTCGACTGGCCAGCCGCAAGCTGCCCGGGCCAGACCGCCAGCAGCGGAATGCGGATTCCCCCCTCGTACAAAAAGCCCTTGCCCTCGCGGTGCGGGGCGTTGGCGGTCGAGGGAGTGCGGGGGCCTTCAAGGGTCGACAACCCGCCGTTGTCCGAGGTGAACAGCACCAGGGTGTTCTGCGCGATTCCCGCCGCCTCAAGGGCCTGCCGAATCTTGCCCACCCCTTCATCCAGGCTCTCGAGCATCGCCCCATAGATGGGGTTGGCCTGTGCGCCGGGAGCCGAGGGACGTTCTTTCGCCTCCCACTTCGCCTGCAGATCGGGACGGGCGGTCAGCGGCGTGTGCGGGGTGTAATGCGGCAGGTACAGAAAGAACCGCCGCTCGCGGTGGGCGTTGATGAACTTCACCGCCTCGGCGGTCAGGCGATCGGTCAGGTACTCCCCATCCGGCGCCTGTTCAAGGCCCGGCATGAACCGTTCCTGGTTGCGAAACGGCGCGATGTAGCTCAGCGGCGTCCCGGTGTGATCGCCCGCGATGTTCGAATCAAACCCCTGCTGCAGCGGGCCAAACCCCGCGCCTCCCAGGTGCCATTTGCCAATGTGCCCGGTCGCGTATCCGGCGGCGTGAAAGCGTTCGGCCAGCGTGACCTCTTCCAGCGGCAGTTCCTGCCGGAACTGGGGGCGATTGAGGGGCTGGTCGGGACGATTGGGGCGACCGGGCAGCCAGTCGGTCAGGTGCAGTCGGGCCGGATGCTTGCCCGTCAGCAGTGCCGCCCGGGTTGGTGAGCAGACCGGAGCCGCGGAGTACGCCGAGGTCAGCCTGAGCCCATCCCGAGCCATCTGGTCGAGTTGCGGAGTCTGATGATAGCGACTGCCATAGCAGCCCAGGTCGGCGGCCCCCAGGTCGTCGGCGACAATCAGGATCACGTTGGGGCCAGCGGCGGTCGTGGCGGCAGCCCGATCTTGAGCCGGGGCGACGGCGGCCCCCCAGAGCAGGGCAGTCAGCCCCACAAGCCAGCAGAGCGCGGTCGCGGGACGCAGGGTTCGTGGCACAGGTGACATGGCGTTTCTTGAGGCGCTGGAGAACAGGGGGAGCACAGGTCGCGGGACAACGTCAACAACAGGGCAGGGGAGGCAGGTCGCCGAGGAGTGGTTGACCCCGATCGAGGCCGGGAAGGGGGGAGTGGCTTGGGATTCGACGTCACGTCCCTGTGCCGGGGGGCCGCTCAATTCCTGAAGACCGGACGCAGATTCGCGTCGACAATGCTGCACGCCTCGACCACGGTCAGGCCCAGTGCCTGGGCGCGGTCCACCAGGGTCGAATCTTCAGCGCCGGGATTCAGCCAGACCTCGCGCGGGTTGAGGCGGGCAATCTCGGGCAGCAGCGGAAGTGTGACCTCGGGCTGCAGGTACACGCTCACGCGATCCACTGGACCGGGGGGGAGGTCGGCCAGGCTCGCGAACGCGGGGATTCCCGCGATCTCGTCGGCGTGCGGATTGACAGGCCACACCCGGTAGCCCGACCTCTGGTGGGCGACCACCGAGCGGTGACCGTACTTGGAGGGGGCGCGGCTGGCCCCCAGCACCACCACCACCGGGGGGAGCCGCTTGACGTCCGCGGAGCCCGTCATGTCAGCCAATCCGATCTTTGCCGACCCATTTTCGCAGCACCTCGGGGACAACAATGCTGCCGTCGGCCTGCTGGTAGTTCTCAAGGATGGCGATGAGAGCGCGGGTGCAGGCGATGGCGGTCCCGTTGAGCGTGTGGGCGAAGTGCGTCCCCTTGCTGTCGGGAAGCCGGTAGCGAATCCCCAGCCGGCGGGACTGGTAATCGGTGCAGTTCGAAGCGGAGGTGACTTCGCCATACTCCCCGGCGGTTCCCCGTCCGGGCATCCACGCTTCGAGGTCGTACTTGCGATAGGCGGGGCCACCCAGGTCGCCCGCGCAGATGTCGAGCACGTGGTAGGGAATTCCAAGTCCCTGGAAGAGTTCTTCTTCAATCCGAACGATCTGCTGGTGCACCTGCTCGGACTGATCGGCCCGGGTGAAGGCGAACATCTCGACCTTCGTGAAC
>CAIUHT010000694.1 GCA_903898975.1 uncultured Planctomycetaceae bacterium | reverse complement strand
TCTTTGGTGGCGTGACTGGCAAGGAACAATACGCCGAGCTGAAAAGCTGGACGCTCGCCGTGGCCAAGGAAGAGGTGGTGCAGGTCCGAGCCCAGCGGCAGGCCAGTTCGCCCACCCGGATTGACCCGGAACCGAGCCCCCAGTCGCCCATTCAACTGCTGGAAGGGTCGGGAGAAAACGCGGCGGACCGGGCAGAGAACGGGGTGGTTCCCGCTTTCCGAGAACAGCCCGAGGAAGAGCCCACCCAGGAGGAGCCGCCCGCGAGTTCCTCCGATCCCTTCGCTGCCCCACCCGCCCGCCTGCCTCCCACTGGGGGACCACGATCGCCTGCCGCCAACCGGGCAGCCAGCGCGGCTGACCGGCCCCTGCCAGGGGGTGCATCACCGCGGTCGCAGGTCGACGCCCCCACGGGGGAGCGCCCCTCGCAGCCGGGGGCTGCCCAGGGACGCTCGGCCAAGTCGGGCGCCGCGACGGGGACCACATCGGGGGCCCGGCCTGCGGGACCGGCCTCAGCGCGGGAGCCCGCGGACCGCTCTGCCAGCAAGGCCAAGCCGCGGTCCCGGGCAGCCGAGCCTGCCCCGGCGAAGTCGGCCAGCCAAGAGCCCAAACGTCGCGAAACCGACGCGGAAGCCGACCCCTTCGATCCGCAGGAATTCAACCAGCGGCGGAAGCGGGAGTGAATCGGCCGGTGTCGCTGGTGACTGTCCGCAACCTCAGCGGGCGGGTGACTGGCAGTAGTGGGCAATCAGGCGGCGATAGAGTTCGGTTCCCGCCTCGAGTTGCTCGAGTTCGATGAACTCATCGTGGGTGTGGGCCTGGGCGATATTGCCGGGCCCCAGCACGAGCAGTTGCCGCAGCTCGCCAAACATGACTCCATCGGTCCCAAACGAGACCGTCCCCGAGCGCTGTTGCCGGGCCAGCCCCAGGACGGTCTGCACGAACGGCGAGTTGGGGTCGGTGTAGAGGGCGGACGCGACGGTCTTCTCCTGGAACTCGATTCCGCAGCGTTCGGCAGCGGCGCGGGCGCGATTGACCAGCCGATGGGGGTCTTGCCCGGGCATCGACCGGAAGTAGACGGTGCAGATGCTTTGCGGGGGGGTGATATTGACCGCCGGGGTGTGGTCGTTGATGCCGATGTTCCAGCAGATGGTGGGGGGGTCGAAGTCGGGATGCTGCCAGGCGGGGTCGTGGGCGACCTCGTCGTGAATCGCCTTCATCTCGGCCAGGAAGGGGATCATCGCCAGGTTGGCGTTGAGTCCCTCGCGGGTGCTGGAATGGGCGGCCCGCCCGTGGGAGACCGCCTGGAAGCCGCAGCTCCCCTTGTGGGAGTGGATCACCTGCAGCCGGGTCGGCTCACCGATGATTCCCGGGGTCTGGTGGGCGACCAGCTCGCGATACAGGCGCGATTTCGCCACCACGGTGCGGGCCCCTCCATAGCCAATCTCCTCGTCGGCGGTGCAGACGAAGTAGAGGGGGCTGGTCCAGCGGTCGGCGGGGAGCTGAGCGGCGGCGGCCAGCAGGCAGGCGATGGGGCCCTTCATGTCGCAACTGCCCCGGCCATACAGCCGGCCTGCCACGACCCGGGGCTCGAAGGGGCCGTGAGCGGGGTCGAACCACGGGTCGGCGGGGACGACATCGGTGTGGCCAAACCAGGCGAGTCCCCCGGTCCCCTCCCCTTTCTTCCCCAGCACGCACGCTTTGCGAACACCCTGCTCGTCATCGTACTCGAGCCACTCGAGGGCGAATCCCAACTGCTCGAGGTGCCGGGCGACAGCGCGGGTGACCTCCACATTGGAAGACCGGCTGACGGAGGGATAAGCGACCAGTTCACTGGCAATCGACAGGGCGTTCATGCCGGGAGGCCACAAGGCGGCGCGGGTGGGGAAACGGGGCAGGCGGGGCAATTCTGGGAAGTGACCAGCTCGTGAGGGAGCTTAGCCCACCGCAGCGCAGAGGGGCAACCACCGTCGGCAAAGTGTCTGTCCCCCAGAGAAATGTCACAGGAAGAGAAATGTCCCAGCAAGAGAAATGTCACAAGTTTCGCCCCAATAGAAATGTCACATTCCCCTGGGAGATGGGCCGCGCATTCCCGAGGCGGGCCAGCCGGGCCGGGCTCAGGCCGCGCGAGCGCTCGGGCCTGGAGTGGTCAAGCACCGGTGGAACGTTTCCCCCTGCGGCACGAGTGGAACGTTGACCGCTGCCTGCGAACCACGGTCGCCGGAATGACTGCGACCGACGCAACCCGGGCTGGTGAACGGGTTGCCGGTCCCGGGGAACGCCGGGTG
>CAIUHT010000693.1 GCA_903898975.1 uncultured Planctomycetaceae bacterium | reverse complement strand
CGCAGCTGCCCCAGCAGCACGGGGCCCAGTGGGCATTCCCCCCGGGGTTCCGCGTCCACCTGAGGCCGGCTGGGAATCGCCGCAAAGGCGCGATACGAGTCCCGCAACTGCAGGCAGCCTGACCGAACGGGGCCGATGCCACGCCACTCCCCGTCGGCCACTTCGAAAACTTGTTCGACCAGTCGCAGGGCGGCGGGATTTCCGTCGGGTCGAACCGCGCGGTCATAGCAATTGACCAGTTCACTGCGGCCCGTTTCGAGTTGGCTGACGCATTCCTCGATCCCCCGGAGGAGATCCACCGGCTCAAAACCAGTGACCACAACGGGGCACTGCTGCCGGGAGACCAGGTCTGCGTAGGCGTTGAATCCCGTGACAGTGCAGACATGACCGGCGGCGAGAAACGCCTGGATCGCCGGGCCAGGAACGGATAGCAGCTGCTCCATCGCGGGCAAGACCCGGACATGAGCCGTGAGGACCTGAAAGTTTTTCAGCCCCAGCTGAGCCGCCTGCAGAATGGCGAGAGCGGTGGCCGGGGCGGTTGTTTCGAACCCAACCGCGAGGACCACATGCCGAGTCTGTGGTGCCTTAGCGGCCCAGGTGACGGCATCGAGTGGCGAGTAGAGAACTCGGACCTGCGCACCACGGGCCCGAGCCTGCCAGAGCGAGTGCTGGCTGCCGGGGACGCGGAGCATGTCGCCATAAGAAGCCACAACGGTGTTGGGTTCGCCAGCGAGGGCACAGGCGCGATCAATCACATCTGCCGGGGTCACGCAGACCGGACAGCCCGGACCATGGAGGAATTCCACCGCTCCAGCGAGGGCCTCGACCAGTCCATTCCGCACCAGGCCGTGTGTCTGCCCGCCGCAGACTTCCATGATTCGCCACGGGCGACCGGAGTGGGCGCGAATCCGCCGCACGAGAGAGGCCACCGTGGCTGCGTCGCGGTATTCAGCGAGATGACGCATCGCGGGGCTCGGAGGCGGGGAGGGCGCTTGGGAGGGGGACCGCTGGGTGATCCGCCGCAGCGAGATCGGCCAGGGTCTGCTGAGCGGCGACCTCGTCGATGACGGTGATGGCGACTCCGGCGTGCACGATCACGAAATCACCCTCGCGGGCTTCCGGGACGCAGGCGAGACTGCATTCGCGACGGATTCCCAGAAACTCCACTTCACCACGGCGGAAGAGTGGTGTCTCGTCCAGAATACGGAGGATGCGTCCAGGAACCGCGAGGCACATGAGGGGACTCGGAACGGGCCGCGTAAAAAGCAGGTCAGATCGACGCGGAATGGGGGAAGCTGCCGGCCACCGCGCATCTTACCTTGCACACGCAGGGAACGCAGGGACCGTACGGTTCTGTCCCGACCTGCCAAGACCGCTGGCTTCGAGATTGAGACGCTGTCCAGCGACTTGTTCACGGACCGGTGCGAAATGCTCTGCTGTCCGTCGGGACAAC
Organism: uncultured Planctomycetaceae bacterium; assembly: GCA_903898975.1. Taxonomy (GTDB): domain Bacteria; phylum Planctomycetota; class Planctomycetia; order Planctomycetales; family Planctomycetaceae; genus UBA10511. The sequence goes on along the minus strand of CAIUHT010000693.1, from coordinate 524 downwards.
GCGATTGATCCCTGCCCTGCCGACGGTGAATCCCACCAGCCGACCCACCAACAGATGCCCCTAGCGGTCGAGTGTGGCATTCGGCCCGGGTCGCAGGGGACACCGGCAAAGCCTAGCGTTCCCCTTCAATCTCTCAATCTGGTTGAGTCGGTCGAGCGCACCACGCCGATGGCCAACTGACCTGCGGCGAGTCCGCCGTCGTTGACGGGAATTCGCCCGGGCGTGTGCAGGCGGGACGGAACGCCCGCGGCGATCCGCTCACACAATTGACGATTCTGGAAGCAGCCTCCCGATAACACGACGGGTATTCCAGGAAACTGACCGACCAGGGCGATACAGGAATCGGCGATCGCCTGATGCACGCGCGCGGCGATTCGCGGGGGAGGCACCGAAGCCAAGCAGTCAAAGACAATCTGCCGCAGCATGGGCCGCCAGTCGAACTGGCGGGGATGCGTCTCGGTCAGGGGGAGGTGATAGGCGGCGTCCGACTCGAAACTCGCGAGTGACTCGAGTCGCTGGGCAGG
>CAIUHT010000692.1 GCA_903898975.1 uncultured Planctomycetaceae bacterium | reverse complement strand
CGGCGGGGACCCGCACGTCGGCCACCCACAACACCCAGCAGCCACTCTTCACGGGCGACACCACCCGAGCCGGTTGCCAGCCCTGCCCCCCGTCGGCCGAAAGCTCCACCACCGCGGGCCGCGCCCCCGGTCCTCCCGACGCCAGCGCGAACCCTTCGGCCCGCACCATTCCCCCCGGCCGAGGTGCCCCACCCGCCGGGGTGCAGATGACCGAGTTGACCGCCCAGCCGTAGATCGGGTCGGCCGCCGCGATCGTCTCGGGTCGTTCGTCGGCAATCACCTTGTACGCATGAGCCACGTAATGGTTGGGAGAGGGCTCCGCCGCGACAACCAGCTTCGTCAGCCACTTCACGCTGCGAGCCCCAATGTAGCCCGGCACCACGCTCCGCAGCGGCGCCCCATGGCTGGGGGTGAGTGGCTGGTCGTTCATGTGGGTCGCCAACAGCACTGGCTCGGCACTCCACGCCCCCTCCAAGACCCGCGACAGCGGAATCGACCCGCCAAACAGGTACGACGCCCCCTTGTCCTGGATGCGGTCGGCCCCTTCGAACCAGACGTGCCCCGCCCCCTCTTTCACGCCGCAGTGCCGCAGCAGGTCGGCCAACCCAATCCCCTGCCAGCGGGCGTTTCCGATCGCTCCCGCCCCCCAGGGGACCCCCGAGATCTTCGGGGGTCCAAACTCCTGTCGGCGGTTCCCCGCGCAGGTCAGCGTGGCCACGGTGTCGAGCAGTGGAAACCGCTCGGCGAGGCTGCCGACCGCGAACCGGCCCGGTCGTTCGACCAGCCCTTCGACAGCCAGCTCCCACGGCTCGGCCCCCACCGTCGGAACAGTTCCGTGGCTCCGCACGTAGAACGACTCGAGGGGGGTAATCCAGTGCCGCACGAGGTGGGCCAGCTCGGGCTCGGCGTTGTAGGGCGATTCTGTGCGGGCCAGCAACCGCTTGCCCACCGGCGGGGCCGCGACCGCCCCCCCGTCGGCTCCCTGGTTGGCCCCGGCCTGGCCGATTCCCAGGCCAATTCCCTGGCCGGCGCCCGCCCGAGGCAGCCCGGCCAACTGCCCCAGCCCTGCGGCGGTTCCCACGCCCGCCACCAGGTTCGCCAGGAACTGTCGGCGGGTGGCTCCCTGCGGAAAATGCCGGGTTTCTCCCCACTGATGCATGCTGCTCTCGCTGAAAAGCCATCCGAAGATCGTTCCGGTCACGAACCCCCGTCCGAGTCCCCAGTATGGCAGACCGTTCGAGATAACGCATCGGTTCGCACCAATATCTCGCTTTGGCGATCGTCGATCGGTCATTATGATCGAGTCGTCGAGCGTCGGGATCTCTGCATTGATTCCGTCGCCAGCGTGTTACCACTGTCCCGTTCGCCGGTCGGGCGAAGGCCCTGGCCACCGCTCTCTGAGGCGGGGGCGGTGCCTGGCCCCTGGTTCCAGTCCCTCCGGTTTCACCCCCACGTCCCCACCACGGCCCAGCATGCACACCGCGATTGAGTTCAGCGGGGAAGAGCGTTCGAACGCTCAACGACACGTCATCACCGAGCAGGAGCCCCGGGCCCTGCGGACCTTCACCCCCACGCAGGCGGTGCTGGCGAAATCGGCGGGGGTGTTTCACTGGACCTGCGAGGGACGCCGGCTGTACGACTTCACCTCGGGCGTGCTGGTCGCCAACCTGGGGCACAACCCCAAGCGGTGGACACAGCGGTTTGCCCGGTACCTGGGCTGGCAGCCCGGGCACATCGCCGGCCCTGAGGCCCCCGCCGACGAATTCTTCGAAGCGGTCACCCTCACCGCCTACAACGCCATCACCCCGGTCGAAGCCGAGTCGGTGCGACGGCTGGTCGCCAACCTGCAGAGCTGGCCGGGGGGTCGCCGACTCGACAGCATCATGTGGGCTGCCTCGGGGAGCGAAGCCATTCAGAAGGCGCTGTGGGCCTGCCTGCACCGCGATGAATCCCGCGATCTCATCCTCGCCACCCGCTTTGGCTTCCATGGCAAGAAGGGCCTGGCCGGCGCGGTGACCGGCAGCGAGACCGACCCCGACCGCGACCCGCGCGTCAAGTTCATCAGCTTCCCCATGGCCGAAGTCGATGACGTGTCGAAATACGGCCAGCCCCTCGACCTGGCGAAATACCAGGCCGAACTGGAAGCGCTGTGGAACCAGTACGGACGCCGGCTCAACTGCCTGATCACCGAGCCGTACCTGGGTGGCGGGGGGAGCTACCACGTCCCGCAGGCGTACCACCAGATGCTCGAGCGGTTCTGCCGGGCGCACGACATTCTCTACGTGCTCGACGAGGTGCAGGCCAACTTTGGCCGCACGGGCCGCATGTTCGCTTTCGAAGCGTGTGGCATCGAGCCCGACTTCGTGGTGCTGGGGAAGGGCCTGGGGAACGGGGTCTCGGTCTCGGCGGTCGCCGGGCGGGGCGATGTGATGTCGTGCCTGGGCTACGGCGCCGCCTCCGACACCTGGAGCGCCAACCCCATGGGGTGCGCCTCGGTGCTGGCGACCCTCGACGAGTTCGAACAGGAGCCGGTGCTCGAGCACACCCGCGCCTTGACCCCCCGCTTCTTCGCCGGTCTCAATCGCCTGAAGGAAACCGGTGTGGTCGCCAAGGTTCGTGGGGAAGGGCTGGTGTTCGGCATTGAGTGCGCGGCACTGGGCCCTCTCGACCGCCGGCAAGTTGCCATCGAACTGGTGCGGGAAGCCTACCTGGGGACCCCCGGGGGAGATGGAATCCACCTGCTGGGCCCCCTCGCCGGGCACGTGGTCCGCATCAGCCCCCCCAACATCATCACCACGCAGCAGGCCGACGACTCGCTGGAACTGCTCTACCAGGTGG
>CAIUHT010000691.1 GCA_903898975.1 uncultured Planctomycetaceae bacterium | reverse complement strand
TAGACCGAGGCGTACAGGGTCTCGAGTTGCCCCAGCTGACCCGAGCGGGCTAGTTCGATGGCAGTCTGAAACTGGGCGACGGAGAGCGCTCCTGCAATTCAGCCGTTCGCAGGCAGCAGGAGCGTAGAACAGGTCGAAACCAATGAAACAAGCCAATCGAAAAGCATAGAGTCCTTAAGCCCCTTAGTGAGCGCGTGAGCACTTGCCTGTTAGAAACCTTCGACGAATAGCGCCCAAATCCGAGCCGGCAATAACGAACATAGAGGAGATAACGATTCGATCGAGGATATCCATTTAAGGAAACACGAGAATTGGGGTGTGCCGAAATCGACCAGACAGTTCCGTGTCTCTGGCAGACTGACTCCTACGGTCTCTCAAATGTTCGACAAATCAGCGAACCAATTGAAAACGCCGATCCGGTTCACAAAGTGGATGTCGACTCATATAGCTAATGACAACAAATTCGGGAGACGTGTGTTTCGTTATCATCCTCGTTCCGATGCACACTCACAGCGTCTTTGCGAGTTCGTTCTTGACGACATCCTTTCCTGCTGCTCGTTACTGAGAGAACATGTAGAGAAAAACATAGTCGCGTGGGGAATTAATGCCAACGCACTTTTTCCGAACAACAAAACCAAGACGCTCGACCTGGCAATCGGGGAAGCGACAGATCCGGTCCTTGTTTCTGATACGAGAAGTCCGCGACGAGTCTCTATGGATAAGATTCGTTTGGCCTGCGAGGCAAAGCAGTGTATGACCGAACACTCCAAAACCAAGCCAAGAATTTTCGACGAACTCTCCTCATCTCATGAAATCGTGCATCAGGGGATTCCGGGCGCAATTTCATGTGGAATAGTGGTTGTAAACATATCAAGAGAGTACGCGTCGCCCACAAGACAAGCGAAAGCGCGGGGGCCGTTAATCATGACAGCACACCGCCAACCGGCAGCCGCTGAGGGTATAATCAATCACTTGAAGGGCCTCACGATGCGGAAAGACGGAAAGGGAGTTGGATTCGATGCATTCGCAGTCATTGTGATCGACTGCGATAATCTTGGTGAGTGCCGCCTTCACTTGGACCCTCCGGCGCCGGAACCGGGATCACCTCACCACTATGAGATGTTTCTTAAAATGATTAGCGACGCATACACGAGCCGTTTTTCCTGATCTCCATTGTAGGCTTTTCGTCAAAAATACTAGGGGTTGAGAACTCGGACCGAAGCCGCCGGCGACCGATTTCAAAGTACTCAGGATCTAGCTCATTTCCAATACTGTTACGGTTGGCTTTATACGCAGCAAGCGAGGTGGTGGCTGTTCCATTGAATGGATCCAGAACTGTGTCTCCTGTAAAAGAGAACATTCGGATCAGCCGATAAGCAAGTTCGATTGGGTAGGGAGCCGGATGAGTCTTTGTAGAAGCGCCGGTCAAGCCTGTCCAAATTGGTTGAAACCACTCTGACTGTTCCTGTTTTGAGAGTCGTGAAGTTGCGCGTTGTTCGTCAGTGGGCTTTCGGTATCCCCCGGGCTTCCTTAGCATAAGGATGTACTCAACGTCATTTTTTACTATTGCATTCGGCTCGTAGGGTTTGCCAAGAAATCCCCCGCCGTTACCTGTGGCCTCGAATTGGGCATTGGCGATTTTGTGCCACAGAATGGGTGTCAAATAGTCGAAGCCGAGTTGGCGGGTGCGAATGCTGATATCGGCATGCAGCGGTAGTACCAAGTGTCGGCCATTGTTCTTTCGGCGGGCTACACAGACGTCACCTACATTACAAACGAGGCGTCCGCCCGGAACAAGAGCGCGAAAACAATGTTGCCAGACTTTGTCTAGCTCATTGTGGAATCCCTCGTAGTCGTCAAGGTGGCCTAACTGCCCCTCTGACTCGTTGTATCGTTTTAGGTTGAAATAAGGCGGTGAAGTAACGACGAGATGGACACTCTCTGAGGGAATCCAGTCCAGTTGTCGGGCATCACCGAGATTCATAACGTGATTCGTGGGCGGACCTTGATAGGGTCTGGCCGTCGGAATCGAGTTCGCAGCAGCCTTTCGGGTGCGTAGCATGATGGGATCCGGGCAAATGGTGCAATTGTAGCCGACTGACCCTTTGTATATCGGCCGGGCTATTTTGTCAAGCGATTCGTTCGTGGGTTTTGCCAGGTTTTTGATTCTTCGGACTATCAGAAAGGGTCAATGGGGATTGTGAGATCACGGTATGACGGAGTGGCGATTTTCTTTGGGACGGCGTGCTGGCTCGGTTTGGGAGATCGGCATCGACCGGGGTGGAAAAAGTCACTTTACTCGGTCGCTGGTGGTCGATTGAGACTGCCCGTTGGCAGCCAGCAACGGAATTCAAGCGCAGCGCCAGCCAGCAGGTCGCCACAGCATTCGGACATGTCGGTCGCTGGATGCGGTGGCCGGCACACGCGGTTCTGCCCCGCCCAACCACAGTCGGCGATCGCGATCGCTGACAGCGGTGCCCTGGGGGCTCAGGCCGAGGCCCAGCAGTCTCGTTCAGGGCGCGAGCGGAGGGAGTTGGCCTCGGCGTCGCCGAGGAATTCATCCTGCGCCGGGTCGTACCGGAGGGGCCGGCCCAGGATCCATGCGAACGATGCGGCGAAGTTGGTGATGTGCGATTGCCGCATGATTTCGGCGTTGGTGATCGTCGGCTGGCGCGACTTCACACAGTCGAAGAAGTTGCGGGCGTGCGTCTGGGCGTCAATGCCGCGGGACTTGGTGATCTTCTCGCTGGGCTGCACCACCCCGCCCCGCTTGACCTCAATGCCATCGTCCCCCACCTCGACCGAGCCCTCGCTGCCGACGAATCGGACCGGGCACAGCCCGAGCTTGGTGTTCCAGTTGGGGCCACGATCGCCGAAGGGGGTCTTGAGGAAGTCGAGGACCAGCTTGACCCCGTTCGCATACCGGCAGGTGATGCCTGTGGGCGCGGGGACGAACTCGACCGGGGTGGTGCCATCGGCACTGTTGGCCCATTGGCAGAGATCCACGGTGTGGGCGCCCCAATCGAGCAGGCGGGCTCCCGATTCGAAGTCGAACTGCCCCCGCCATTTCCCGGCGACATACGCCGAGTTGTACGGCCGCCAGGGGGCGGGCCCCAGCCAGAGGTTCCAGTCGCACACCTCGGCCGGCGGGGTCGGCTCTCCCGGGAGCCAAGAGTTCCCCAGCTCGGGCATGTAGACCGAGGCGTACAGGGTCTCGAGTTGCCCCAGCTGACCCGAGCGGGCCAGTTCGATGGCCGTCTGAAACTGGGCGACGCTCCGGCGTTGCGTCCCCGCCTGAAAGATCCGGCCCGTCTTGCGAATGGTTGCGGCGAGCCGCTGGACGTTTTCGATCGAGAGACCGCACGGCTTTTCGCAGTAGATGTCTTTGCCCGCCTCGGCGGCGAGGATCGACGCCGGGGTGTGCCAGCGATCACCCGTGGCAACAATCACGGCATCAATGTCGGAGCGGTCCAGCAGTTGTCGCAGGTCGCGGTAGAGCACGCAGTCGGCGTTCCCCTGCAGCTTGTCGACCAGGGCCTTGCCCGCCTCGCGTCGACTCTGCTGCACGTCGGCGATCGCCACGCACCGCACATCGGGCAGGCCGAGCATCGACGTGAGCACATAGGTGCAACGCGGGCCGATGCCAATGACCCCCAGGTTGATCTTCTCGCTGGGGGCCACCGCCCCATTCCGCCCCAGCGCACTGGCCGGGATGATGGTGGGAAAGCCCAGCGCTCCAGCCGCAGCAAGCCCCGCCAGCGCCTGCCGCCGGGTCACCGACCGACCAGCCAGACCCCCTGACTGATCATTGCGGGCCTGACGTCGGGCGGGCGAGTCATGGGTGACCGGCGGCGCGTGCTTAGCAGCGGCGGCGGCGAAATCGCTCCGAGGCAGTTCGCCCGGCGCGACATCCTCTGCGGGGCGAACGAGCTTACGAGCCGACTCTTGGTCACGGGGGGGCATGGACAGGTCCCTGCAGCGGAAGTCCCGAAAGTGAATTGGTGACGGGCTGCCAAGGCCCGGCATCGGCTTGGCAACCAGCAGGCGTATCATTCCCCATTCCTGCGGTGCAGGCAATGGGAGTGGCACAGACTACGGCCACGCGATGTGTGGCGCATGTTCCCGGCATTTCGGTCCCCCCACCCGCACCAGCGTTCCGTCGCCTTTAGACCGACCAGTCGCGGAGATCGCGGAGGAGGGCTTGGACTTGGGCTCGTCGGCGTTCGAAGAGGGCGAAGAGAGCGAGGACGGCGACGCCCAGCAGCACCACGGCGAGCCAGACGGTCCAGGTCTGGTGGAGATTGACCGCCGCGTGCCACACCATGCTGGTGAGTGACAACAGCAGGAAGCCCAGTCCCAGGAACAGGAACCCGCGGACCCGCATCAGCATGCCCAGCAGCATGCCCGCGATGGACAGCCCGCACAGCACGAGCACCAGCCAGGGTTCTTTCGCAAGACCGTTCAGGAAGATGTCGAAGGTCGAAGAGAGGTAGATGGTGATCGCTCCGATGTAACGGAGTAAGCCCGCCTGCTCTGCCGTCAGTTGGTCGCGATGCAGCCAGCCCGCCAGCAGCAGGCCGAGCGCGGGAGGAATGAGCCACAACTGCGGATGCCGCCAGGGGGAGCAGGCGTCAAGCTCGGCCAGGGGGATCCAGATCGCCCCCGTGGTGGTGACCAGGGCGGCGAAGGCCAGCCAGAGCGAGCCCCGGCGCTGCGACAGCACCCCGTACAGCAGCCCACCCAACAGCAGTGCCACGCCGCTCGCTCCCGCCGAGGGGGAGAGCCAGGAACCCAGCAACGGCAGCAATGGCAGGGCCAGAGCGGTCTGCTCCAGCGGTTCCGCCAGGATCGGTTGATTCCGACGACGGCAGTACTCCGCAATCCCCAGCCCGGCGAACGAGAGCCCCATCACTGTCACGGGCCAGTACGCCGCGAACCGCTGAAACAGATCGGGGAACAAGTTGCGCAGCTGCCAGAAGACCAGCGCCAAAAACGCCTCGCACAAAAAGACCAGCCGTCGGCGTTGTCCGTCGGTCAACGGAGCGGGACTGAGGTCGGCCCGCACCGCGATCGTCATGGTACCGACCGCCATCAGCAGCAGGCTCAGCAGCAGCAAG
>CAIUHT010000690.1 GCA_903898975.1 uncultured Planctomycetaceae bacterium | reverse complement strand
TCCGGGAGGAATGGGGCGAAGCTGGGACCGACGTAGCCGGTATGCCCGGGATCTTTCCAGACCCCCGCGTTCGCCAGCCCGACAAACGGCGGCACGGCGCGATCGACCGGCCCCAGGACGCGAGCCGCGGCACTCCCGAGGGAGGGACGCCCACCCACCACCGCCAGGTTCTCCCGCGTCCAACCACTGTGGCACTGGTACGGTTCGTGGCGATCGACCGCCCCGACCACCGCCCGCAGCACGGCACAGCGGTCCATGCGGGCGGCGATCTGGGTGAAGACTTCACCAATCTCGATGCCGGGGACCTTGGTGGCGATGGGCTGGAATTCGCCGCGAATCTCGCGGGGAGCCTCGGTCTTGATCTCCCACATGTCCTGGTGGGGCGGACCACCCCCCAGGAAAATGTGGATGACCGACTTGTGCCGCTGGGGGGCAGACTGGGCCGCGTCGAGGCGGTAGATGTCAGCCAGGCCCAACGCCCCGGCTCCGAGGCCGAGGGCACCAATTCGCAGCACCCCACGTCGCGACAACTGATCGCAGAAGGTGTGCCTGGCACCGAGAATCGACAGCATGGCTTGGGCTCCCTCAACAGACCACGACTTGCTGGCGGGCCAGGTCCTGGCCCTCAACCTGGTCCCGTCGTTTGCCCGGCACACGGCTCACGCAGCCCCTCTCGGGACCCCTGAGCCACGACCCGCAGCGACGGTTCCTCCTGTGAAACCAGCCGAACGATGGATGATCACTCACGCGGGGGATCACTCACGCGGGACACGCCCCCTTGCGAGGGGCAGACAACCGAATCGGCAGTCCACAAGCTTCCCGCCATCTTTCTGAACGCAGAAATCGAGCGGACGGACCACTCCGATCTCTCCACGCATCAAGACCTTCCGATTTTTAGTGACCCCACCGGGGGAACTCAAGCGGGGGGACTGTTCGCGAGCCATTCTCTGCGGCACAACCCGCATAACCGGCCGACTCGAGCAGGGCGCGGTTTTCGGGACTGGGTCCTGGCAAGCGTGCCGAGCGGGCCCTGCTGCCAGGAGCGAGCGGTTGCCGGTGTGCCAACCCTGCTCCCCGCGACGTGCTGGACATAGTTACCAGCGACGTGGTCTCTGGGCCGGGCCGCGACCTTCGTCCGGCGACCTTCCGCCCAGGGTGATGCGGTGGGTGGCTTAGGCCCTGGGGGGTGCGTCTAGGGCCCTCGATTGGCTGGTCGCCAACCTTCGAGGTCGATCTCGGGCTCGTCTGCGGTGGTCGCCGACGCGGCCGCCCCCCTCCCCGACCGGGACCCGTCGCCCGGCGCGGTGCCGCGTGGCTGATCTCCCTCAGAGAGTCGCGTCCAGCTTCCCTGCGGTGCCTCGTAGACCGACACCCGCCGAATCTCGCTCACCGCCAACCGCAACTCTTCGAACCGCTGTTCTTCAATCGCCTCGCGGAGTCGCAGGTCTGGGTTGGTCCCCTTGAGGCTTTCTGAATTCGTCGAGTCATCCAGGCGGCGACGATCGAGCCGGCGGACCGTCCCTTCGCGCAGCACCAGTTCCACGGGCGAAACCATCAGCACCGTTCCCGAGACCACGCGGAGTGGATTGCTGTCGGTGGTCTCGACCACGCACCGCGATCCCTGGGGCACGTCCTCCAACCGGTCTCCCGCCAGCTCCCGTGTCGGCCCCTGCGACGACACCTGGTTGCGGGCCAGCGTTGTCAGCATGTCGGCGGCGTCGGGCACCACCACCGGCGGGTGCGTGCAGCCCACACTCATCCAGCAGCCCAACACCACCCCCCACAGGGCGCAGGAAACGTGTGCCGGGCCTCTGCGCCCGCGAAAGCCAGCGCCGTTCAAGCCCACGCCGCCCGGCTCACCGTCGCGCCAGCGTCCTGCTGCGACTCGCCCTGCCCTGCCATCCATGGAGAACCTCACTTCATCTGCGAACACTCTGCGCGACCCCACCCGCTCACGCGTGCCGAGCGAATCTCCCTGGGCCCCAGCGCCCAAGCCAGCCTGTCCGGCAGCCAGAAAGACCGCCACGGCAACGACTTACGGGCTCCCGGTTAACACATGCGAAGGTTTTCGACAAGACGAAACAGGAATTGCCACCGCGACCGTCGGCCCCCTATGATTCGCCACGACCCCCGCAATGACCGCGACCGCACAGCTTTCCGCCCCCCCGGCTCGATCGACCGAACCCTCGATCTACACTCGCAGTTTCTGGCTGGCCTATGCCGCCAATCTCGCGCTGGTGACTGCCAATTCCCTCACGTTTCGGTTCGCCGATTACGTCGAGTTCTTCGGCGGGTCGAAGGCTCTCACCGGGTCGATCGTGCAGGCGGGGCTGATCGCCGCCATCGCGTTTCGCCTCGTGCTGGGCCGGGCCATCGACCGCCACGGGCCCCGGCGGGTCTGGCTCGCCTGCTGTGCCGTGTTCGGGGTCGGCTGCCTGGCCTACCTCTCGGCCGAGCGGGTCTCGTGGGTGCTGTGGATGGCCCGCATCAGCCAGCAGGTTGGTGTCGCCGGCATGTTCACCTGCTCGATCGTGAACATCCAGGAACAAGTCCCCGCGCATCGCCGGACCGAGGTGATTGGCAGCCTGGGCAGC
>CAIUHT010000689.1 GCA_903898975.1 uncultured Planctomycetaceae bacterium | reverse complement strand
CTGCAGCGACTGGCCGCCGCGCTCGCCCCGGGGGGCCTGATCCTGACCCTCGAATTCATTCCGAATGCCGACCGGATTTCCCCCCCCATGCCGGCTGAGTTCGCCCTCACCATGCTGGCCACGACAGCCGAGGGAGATGCCTACACCTTCGAAGAGTATGCCGGCATGTTCGAGGCGGCTGGGCTGGCACAAAACGAGATGCTGGATGTCCCGGCGTCCACACAACGCCTGATCATCAGCGGCCGATGAACCGAAATCCCCCGCGACAGCCCCTGTCGACAGGTTGTCTGGTTTGTCCTGTCCCCGCCGCCACAGGTTCCCGCCGCTCATCATGACTCCCCCGAAAGTCACTTCCCCGTTCAGACACATCGCCATCATCGGTGGTGGCGTCTCGGGACTCGCCGCCGCCCACCGACTTGGCGAGCTGGCGGCGGGTGCACAACGGCCACTCCAGGTGACGGTCTTCGAAGCACAGTCAGCGCTGGGAGGACTGGTGGGAACGAAGGAGGTCGACGGCTACCGGATTGAGACGGGAGCCGACTCGTTCATCACCAACAAGCCGGGTGCGATCCGGCTGTGTGAACGACTGGGCCTCGCGGGGGAACTGATCCCGACCGACGCCCGCTTTCGTCGTTCTCTGGTCCTCTCCCGCGGTCGGGCGGTGGCGGTTCCCGAAGGGTTCCAGTTGCTGGCCCCGAATTCGCTGTGGCCGGTCTGGAAATCGCCGATCTTCTCGCTTGGGGGAAAGCTGCGGCTCGCCGCCGAACCGTTTGTCCCGCGGCCCGCCCAACCGGTGGTCGACGAGAGCCTCGCCAGTTTCGTGCGTCGCCGACTGGGCCAGGAAGCGCTCGACCGGCTGGTCCAGCCGCTGGTCGGCGGGATCTACACCTCGGATCCCGAGAGGCTGAGCCTGCGGGCGACGATGCCGCGATTCCTCGACATGGAAGCCAGCCATGGCAGCCTGATCCGCGCGCTGCAGGCCGAGTCCGGCGAGTCGAGGGGACCACAGGACCGGACGGCAAGCGGCGCCCGCTATGGGCTGTTCGCCACCCCCCGCCTCGGGATTTCCCAAATGGTCGAAACGCTGGTCGCGCGGGTCCGCCAGACCGCACAGATCCAGACCAGTTGCCCGATCGAGTCGATCGACAGTGCCGTTGAAGATGACGGGTTCGTGCTCCGTTTGGGGGGAAGAGAAGCGGTTCGCTGCGATGGCGTCATCGTGGCGACCCCGGCCCACCGGGCGGCACAACTGCTGAAGGGGCTTCGACCGGCCGCCTCGCAGGCACTCGGCGAAATTGAATACGCCTCCACGGTGATCGTGGTCAGTGGGCACCGCCTCGCCGACGTCGCACACCCTCTTGATGCCTTTGGCCTGGTCATTCCGGCCATCGAAAAACGACGGATACTCGCGGTCTCCTTCACCAGCCGCAAGTTCCCCAACCGTGCCCCGGAAGGTTCCGTGCAACTGCGAACCTTCGTCGGGGGTGCGATGCAGCCGGAATTGGTTCGTCAATCCGATGAAGCGATTGTGGAGCTGGTCCGAGAGGAACTGACGGAACTGCTGGGGGTCACGTGGCGCCCCGAGGTCGTGGTGGTCGCGCGGTGGATGAACTCGATGCCCCAGTACCATGTGGGGCATCTCGACATTGTCCAGCGGATTGAGAACGACCTCGCAACGACGCCGCGACTCGCGCTGGGAGGGAACGCCCTGCATGGTGTGGGACTTCCCGACACCATCACGAGCGGCGAAACCGCCGCCGAGCGGGTCTGGCAGAACCTCGAAGAATCCTGATCGCACTCGCCGCGTCGACTAGGCCGTCACGGGAGGGCGTTCGAGAATGCCCGACACGATTTGACCGACCTGGCCATCGAGAATCGTTCCGAGTCCATTCGGACGGGGAAACGCGACCTGCCTGGCATCAAGCCCGAACAGGTAGAACAGCGTCTCGTGGTAGTCGTAGTGATTGACCACGTTTTCGACCGCCTTGTGGCCGAATTCGTCGGTGGTTCCCCAGGTCAATCCCCGCTTGATCCCACCTCCAGCCAGCCACATGCTGAAGCCGTAGGTATTGTGATCACGTCCGATGTTCTTTTCATTCTGGATCACCGGCAACCGCCCCATTTCGCCCCCCCAGTGAACGAGGGTTCGGTCGAGCAGTCCCCTCTGCTTCAAATCCTTGATCAGACCCGCCACGGGACGGTCCGTCTTCGAGCAGATGTCGGGCAGTCCCGTCACAATTCCACCGTGGTGATCCCAGGTCTGGTTGCCGGTGCAGATTTCCACGAAGCGGACGCCGCGTTCGATCAGGCGTCGCGCGAGCAGGCATCGGATCCCGAACTCGCGGGTCTTCGGATTGTCGAGCCCATAGAGCTTCTGGGTTGCCTCTGTCTCCTGCTGGAAGTCGAGTGCGTCGCGGGCCGACGTCTGCATGCGGGCCGCGAGTTCGAAACTGGAGATCCGGGCCGACAGTTCGTGCTCACCCGGATGTCGGGACAATTGATCGCGATTCAGTGAGTCGAGCAATCCGAGAAACCGCTGCTGGGTGGCGACCGTCGACCGGCGGGGTGGATCCAGATTCAGGATGCGGGGTTCCTGCGGCCGAATGACCGTTCCCTGGTACAGCGAGGGAAGCCACCCGTTGTGCCAGTTTTCCACCCCCAGCACGGGGAGTCCCCCCGGGTCGGTCAAGACGAGATAGGCGGGCAGCGTCTGGTTCTCGGTTCCGAGGGCATAGGTCAGCCAGCTTCCCAGTGCCGGTCGCCCCCCGGTGGGACGCCCGCCGTTGAGCGCGTAGATCGACTGGCCGTGATTGTTGACCCCGGTGTGCATCGAGCGGATCAGGGTGATCTCATCACAGACCTCCGCCAACCCGGGCAGGAGTTCGCTCAACTCCATCCCGCATTGGCCGTGCCGGGCAAATTTCCAGGGCCCATAAAACAACTTCGGGCTCGATTCGGCCGCGTTGTCGTACTTGATCTCGCCGCCAAAATTCTCCCCCGAGCGTTTCTGCAGCT
>CAIUHT010000688.1 GCA_903898975.1 uncultured Planctomycetaceae bacterium | reverse complement strand
TTTCTCCGTGATCACTCGGGTGCATCGTTCTTGCGCTCGGCCCAACTCCCGAGCCAGGACGCCGTTTTCCTTGATCAACTCGTTGAACTTGGTCACGTCAATGCGGACAGCGGCCCCGGCTTGGTGCTGCAGCATGTGCATGTCTCTCAGGACGACCTCTTGCAATACCTCGTCGCAGCGGGGATGAGTCAACGTGGCCCAGAAGGCCCCAGAGACATCGCCTCTGCGTATCGCGTCAGTCCACAGGTCGGCCACTGCCTTGGTGTCCTTGGCGACCTTGAATGCTTGAACGCTTCTGGCGTACCGTGCTTCCAGATCCTTTTGCAGCAGTTCGGACAGCCGATTGCGCTGGGTGCATTCGGCGACCGCGCCGACATGGACCTCGTAGTCATCTGCGATGGCTTTGCCGCCCAACGCTTTGTTCACCAGCTGGCGCAGCGCGGCCAGTGGAAAGCACACCCCCACTACGGGGCAGTGGCACTGGTGTGGCAGGTCCCAAAGCCGCCGACGGCGAGACCCGGTGTTGGCCGGAAGGGGGCTGGCGCATTGATCACACATACGACCTCCTGTTCGTGCGGTTCAGCGGCTCAATGAACGACATGAGCGGATTCGTGACAGGCCAGGCTTTCGTGCGGATGCATGCCGCTCAAGCGTTTTTGCGCTTTCGACAGCATCTCGGCCAATGCCAGGAACGCGTTGACTTCCAGTCGAACCGACACGCAGTCCATGGACAGATGCACCACCCCGCAATCGGGGCAGACCGACACATGCCCGACGGGGCTACGGGCCAGCATGGTGTGCTGGCAGCTGGGCGAATGTTCCATACGGACCTCCTGCGACATGGTTTGTAAGACTCATTGTAAATGAGAATCATTCGCATTGAAAAGAGGTCATCCCAAAGAAAAAGACCGAAGCTGAGCCATGCTCGTGAGTGCCAAGAATTCCGCAGTTGAAACGCAGAATTCCGCAGTTGAAGGTTGGGAAAAGTATGTCCACAAAAGGGGACAGTCTCGAAGCCGGGTTTTGCGAATTCCGCAGTTGAACCGCAGTTGAGACCCCCAGAAACCAAAAACCCGTTGAAAATCAACGGGTTACTTGGCGGAAACGGAGTTTGTCAAGAGCCTAGACGTAGCCTGCCTCACACAGGGGAATTTTTTGAAAGCCCCAGCCTCCCCCCACATAAAAAATCGAATCGGCAGTCAAACCAATCGATGAAGGTGAACGCAAGCGTATGTGGACTTCCAGATTAAAGCGTTCAGTCCAGCCATTCCTTGAACGATGTGACCATTTTCTCTGCGGAGATACCGTAGCGATCGTGCAGCGTAGGCAGAGCACCCGCACCAAGAAATTGGTCAGGCAGCGCCAGCATGCGGAACTTGCTGGGCACAACGCCTTCGCACAGCAGCAAGCTAGCCACAGCTTCGCCGAGCCCGCCGACCGGGGCAGAGTAGATAATGATTAGTCCCATCCCTAACTGCAAGAGGAACGCATATGGCAACCAAAAAAATGAGTATGGCTATCGACATTGGCATTACTGATGGGGAGCGGAAAAAGATAGCTGAAGGTCTGTCAAACCTACTCGCTGACAGTTACACCCTCTATTTGATGACCCACAATTTCCATTGGAACGTTACGGGTCCCCAATTCAATACTCTGCATACGATGTTCATGACTCAGTACACGGAGCAGTGGACTGCTTTGGATGTGATTGCTGAGCGTATTCGCGCACTCGGGTATCCCGCTCCTGGCACCTACAAAGAGTTCGCCAAGCGGGCCTCTATCTCTGAGGTCGAGGGCGTGCCCAAGGCAACAGAAATGATCAAGCATCTCGTTCGGGCACAAGAGGCAACCGCCAGAACAGCCCGTAACCTTTTTCCAGTTGTCGACAAAGCAAATGACCAGCCCACCGCTGATGTTCTGACCCAGCGAATTGATGTCCACGAAAAGACAGCATGGATGCTTCGCAGTCTCTTGGAAGATTGATTCGAACTTTGGTTCGAATCCCCATCCCCATCAAAAAACGATGGATCTGGACCTGAGCTGGTTGGTGGAGCGGTCTTCACTGCCCCGCCAAAACAAGTCCTGCCAACTTGCTCACCCAAGTTTGAAGGCGCTCAGAGCCCCGCACCACGCGGGGCTTTTTGCTATGGGCTCCTGATTGACCCTATGGCCACCCACCCCCGAAATCCGTCTCAAACCCCGTTTCGTCTCAGAAC
>CAIUHT010000687.1 GCA_903898975.1 uncultured Planctomycetaceae bacterium | reverse complement strand
GCGGCATCGACCAACTGCAGACTGGCTTCTGGGAGGTGTACCGCTTTGGTCAGCGAACGGCCGCCGAGTTGCTGGATGAGGTCGTGCTCAACGGCGTGGAGAACCAGGTCGATGCGGCGCTCAACCTGGGTCGTCGCATTCCCGCCGAGGTACCGGTCTCTGACGACTCCGTCGAGGCCACGGGAGGGCCGGCGGAAGGGGCCGAGAGCGACCTGCCCGCGGTTCCCCCCGAACCATAAGCGCGGTCGCTTACCGCAGGTGCCGGTTGAAGAACTGATCGATCTCGGCGAGAAGTTCTTGCGCTTCGGGAGCCGGAAAGCCCCGGAGGTAGTCGGCGTGCGACTGGGCCTCGGCGACATGCAGTTCGGCGGTCACCCCCGCCTGCCTCAGTCGCCGATGCACCCGCACGGTGTTGCTTAAGAACAGGTCGCGGGTGCCAGTGGCCAGGATGGTGGGAGGAAAGCTCCGGAGGTCGCCATTGATGGGTGAGAGCAGCGGATCCTTGAGGTCGACACCCCCTGCGTAGAGCTTCGCCGAAAGTTCGAGGAAGCCCTCGTAGCGGCCCAGCACGTTGTCGAGTTCGGCGTGGGTGAAGTAGCTGTCGCCCGTCTTGGTCAGGTCGGACCAGGGGGTCCCCAGGAACAGTGCGGCGGGACGGGGGAGCTGCTGTTCCTTGATGCGGAGCATGGTCGCCATGACCAGCCCGCCACCAGCGGAGGTGCCGAACAGGGCCATCTGCTGGGGATTGTGCCTGGCGGTCAGTTCTTTCCAGGCGGTGATCGCATCATCCACGGCGGCGGGGAAGGGATGCTCGGGCGGCATGCGGTAATCGACCGAGATGACGCGGGTCTGGCACTGCGTGGCCAGCAGAATCGCCTCGAGGGTTCCCGCCTCTCCCGCCCCCAGGACGTACGCTCCCCCATGCAGGTGCACCAGCAGTCGCTGGGAACGCGCCGGGTGGGTGACCGCCGGGGTGATTTCGAAACCACGAACGCTGGCAAGCTGAATGGGAGTGAGCGTCGCTTTCAATTCGTCGGCGACAGCGCGGGCGGTCGCCGCCCGTTCCTGGTTGATGGTCTGCTGGGCGGCTTTCCAGGCCTCAACCGATTCGGGCAGAGGCAACACCCGCACAGGGAGCGACACCGCCTTCTGGGCCAGTTCTTCGCTGATGGTTCCGGGCACGGGAACCCGGCGGGCGGGCAATTCGCGGCGGGTGTCGGGTGTCGACGCGGGCGGGGCTGGCTGGTTGGGCATTGGCTGTTGGGCGGCAAGTTGAAGTGACAGGCCGGGCCTCACACACAGCAGCCCCGCCAGGGCGATCGGCAGGCACCACCATGCGAGGCCTGCGCGGTTCACTCGGGTTCCGTTCTGAAGTTTCATCCTTCACCTCGCTGCAGAAATGTGGCTCACGTTGACTGTGAAACAGTTGGCGGGCAAAAACTGGCGGGCAAAAGTTGGCGGTGTTCCAGCAGAGCGCGTTCCGGCGGGCGCTCACTCCACTCGGCTGTGTTCGATTGGACGGGATTGCAAGCAAGTGGGTCCCACAGCTGGCGTTGGCCGCAATTGGTCGCGGTGAGACCGGGATGTGCCCACGGTGTACTGTGGTGTCGCTCAGCCTGGTGGCTGAGCACCACTCGCTGCGGCGCGGATTGGGGGCGGAGTGGTGCTGCCCAGGGCCCG
>CAIUHT010000686.1 GCA_903898975.1 uncultured Planctomycetaceae bacterium | reverse complement strand
TAGGTCCCGCTGAGAAGTCTCGTCAACGGACAATTGACCCCCGAGCAGACCGGCGCAGGGTTTTCGAGCGAGTTGTTCGCCGACGCCGCCATCAGCTTCCTCGAGCAGCAGCCCGCCGATCGTCCCTTCTTCGCCTACGTCGCGTTCACCGCCCCCCATGACCCACGCCAGGCTCCCGAGGCGTATCTCGAACGGTACCGGCGTCGCCCCCCTCCCCTGCCCCCCAACTTCCTCCCCCAACACCCTTTTGACAATGGGCAGATGCGCGGCGGTCGCGACGAAAACCTGGCGGCCTGGCCGCGCGATCCGCGGGTCATCGGCGATCAGTTGGGTGAGTACTACGCGCTGGTGTCGCACCTCGACACGCAGATCGGCCGCATTCTCCGCACACTCCGCGAGCGGGGTCTGGAACAGAACACCCTGGTGATCTTCGCGGCTGACAACGGCCTCGCCCTGGGCAGCCACGGACTGCTGGGCAAGCAGAGTGTCTACGAACACTCCATGCGGGTGCCGCTGGTGCTGGCCGGTCCAGGAATTCCCCAGGGCGCCTCCCACGACGCCCTGGTCTGCCTGGCCGACCTGTTTCCCACCCTGTGCCATGCGGTTGGCGCCCCGGTGCCCCCCGAGCTCAAGGGGGTCAATCTGCAACGCGTCTGGGAGGGCACGACGCCCCGGCCGCGGGAAGCCCTGGTGTTGCCGTTCCTGAAGTTTCAGCGAGCGGTGGTCGAATCGCGATACAAACTGGTTGTTTACCCAAAGATTGCCCATCAACAACTGTTCGATCTCGAACTTGATCCGCACGAGACCAGGAACCGCGCCACCGAAGCCGCCTTCGCCCCAATCTTGCAGCGATTGCATGCCCGCCTCCGCGACTGGCAGACTCAGGCTCGCGACGACCTCCCTCTTCCCGATCAATACGGACCGGCCCCAGTGATCAACCTGTCGGGCCAGGCACGCGAGCCCGATCGCTGGCAGCCCGACTGGATCATTCGCAAATACTTCACTCCCGCCTCCGCCCCCTGACCCGCCTGTCGGTCGACCACCGGCCTCTTGGCGAATTCTCCATCCGCTGTTTCCCCCACCGCCGGGGTGCGATAGCATCGATCCTGTGTCGGCGTTGTCAACGATTCGCGCTCTTTTCCGCCTCGCCCCATCTCGGAGTTCCCCGCATGCCCCTGCCCCGCCGTGGTCATTCCGTCGCGCCTGTCGTCCCCACCACGACGCCGCTGGACTCTCCCGCCTCGGTTTCCCGCCGCAACTTCCTGGCCGGGGCCGGGACCCTCGCCGGCCTGACCGCCCTCGGTGGCCTCCCGCGAGCCTGGGCGGCCCCGGCGGTCGACAGTCCCGCGGAACAAGTGGTCGGCCGACTTTATCAGTCGCTCTCGGCTGAACAGAAGACCCAGATCGCCCTGCCCTTCGATCACGATCTCCGCAGCCGCATCAGCGCGAACTGGCACGTCACCAAGCCCAAGATTGGTGATGACTTCTACACCAAAGACCAACGGCAACTGATCGTCGACATCGTCCGTGGGGTGACCAGCCCCGAGGGCTTCGAACTGATCGAGAAGCAGACCGAGTTCGATGATGGCGGGCTCGATGGCTATAGCATCGCCCTCTTCGGAACCCCGGGGTCGGGCCAGTTCGAATGGGAACTGACAGGCCGCCACCTGACCCTCCGCGCCGATGGGAACTCGGTCCCCAAGGCAGCCTTCGGTGGCCCGATCGTCTATGGACACGGCGAAGAGTCTCCCAGGAAAAACCTGTTCTACCCGCAGACCGTCAAGGTGAATGAGTTGCTGGCGGCACTCGACCCCGCCCACGCTGCGGCTGCCCTGCTCGACAAGGCCCCTCCCGAATCGGCTGTCGCCCTCCGCGGACGTGATGGTCAGTTTTCAGGACTTCCCGTCGCCAAGCTCGCGGCTGATCAGCGGCAGCTGGTCGAGCAGACCCTCAAGTTCCTGCTGGCCCCGTACCGCCAGGCCGATGTCGACGAGGTCTTCCAGGTGCTGAAGGCGAATGGTGGCGTCGAGAGCCTGCACCTCGCCTTCTATCGCGAGGGAGATCTGCTCGAAGATCGCCAGTGGGATCTGTGGCGCGTCGAAGGCCCTGGCTTCGTCTGGCACTTCCGCGGCGCTCCCCACGTGCACGCCTACATCAACATCGCCGCGCTCGCCTGAAGTCGCCTGCGATCGACACTGGCGACCGCTCCTCCCGGCCCCCCGACAGATCCGTCGGGGGGCCGCGTTGCTTGGCATCCCTCGCTTGCTCGCCAGCCCACGTCGTGCTGGCCCAATCGCTCCTGACGGCTATCTCTCATGTCCCCCCTGGCCGAACATCGCCAACAACTGCTGTTCCTCCTCCGCTGGACCGGCTTGGCCGGCCTAACGGGGACCCTGGTCGGGTTGCAGGTCGCCTTCTTTCTGCATTCTCTTGAGACCATCGTGGCGTTCCACGATCGGCATCGCTGGCTTCTCTGGCTGCTGCCTGTCGCGGGAATCGCGACGGTGCTGATCTATCGCCACTGGGGAGGGACCGCCAGCCGCGGTAACAACCTCATCCTCGAGGCCCTGCACACTCCCAATGTGGACGTCCCACTGCGGCTCGCCCCATTGATTCTTATCACCACGCTGCTCGCGCATCTGTGCGGAGCCTCGGTGGGACGGGAGGGAACCGCGGTGCAGATGGGGGCGGGCATCTCGGGCTGGCTGGCTCGCCGCCTGAAGCTTTCCGCCTCCGAAACCGCCTGCCTGCTGCAGGTGGGAATGGCCAGCGGATTTGGCGCGGTCTTCGGGACTCCAATCGCAGGTGCGGTCTTCGCCCTCGAGGTCCCCGTCGTCGGCCGGTTCGCCCCTTTCGCTGTCGTGCCCACGCTGCTCGCCGGATTGGTCGGCGATGCCGTCTGCACCGCGTTCGGTTCAGAGCATGCCCCGTACCACATCGACCTGACCCGCGCTGGCCTGCCGGGGCCAACAGCCCTCGAATGGAACCCCGCCTGGATCCTCCCTCTCGCCCTGGCGGCGGTGCTGTTCGGTTACGCCAGCCGACTCTTCAGCCAGCTCACCGAAGCCATCGAGCATCACCTCGCCCGCTGGTTCCCCGACAAGCTCTGGCACCCGGTCTTGGGGTCGCTGGCCGTCTGGGGTCTGGTCTGGCTACTGGGAACACAAGATTTCATCGGGCTTGGGGCCCGAGCGCAGCCGAGCAGTCCGACGGGTTACTCTCTCGCCAGTGCCTTCGAGCCCGGCCAGATGCCCGCCTGGGGCTGGCTGGCCAAACTGGCCTTCACCGCTCTCTGCGTCGGCAGCGGATTCAAGGGGGGCGAGGTGACTCCGCTGTTCTTCATTGGTGCCGCCCTGGGGAACGCACTGGCCGGGCCACTGGGGCTCCCGGTCGACCTGCTCGCCGGACTGGGGCTGGTGGCCGTCTTCGCCGGGGCCTCCAATACCCCACTCGCCAGCACGCTGATGGCGGTCGAATTGTTTGGCCCCGTCGGCCAGGGACTGTTCTCGCAAGGCTTCGTGGTCTATGCCGCGCTCTGTTGCGGCCTGGCCTACCTGGTCAGCGGTCACAAGGGGATCTACGCGTCGCAACGCTTTGACGCGGGGAAACATCACCCGGAATGGCCCCGCGATCGCGTCGCCTGAAGGCCCGACTGGCTCCGCCTTGACGGCGGCACACCGCCTGTGGCATCAACCCCGCTGGCCGGCACGTCCGCGGCTACTGTTTGCCCGAGGCCCCTGCGAGCCTACGGCGCGGCAGGAATGACCAATTCCAGCGTTTTGCCCCCACGCCAGATGCGAACAGGAACAGCCCGATCGCGCGGGACACGATTCAACGCGTACTCCAGCAGGTCGGTCTCACGTCCCCAGTTGTCTCGTCCGTCGAACGACAGCAGGACATACCCCTTCACCACCCCGGCTTGCTTGGCCCGATCGTGCGGCGCGTACTGCCCGACATGCTGCACGTACAGTCCCCCCAACCTATCCGGCAACGCCAGTTCCGTCCGTCGTTCGCGATCCAGCTCTGTCAAAAACATCCCCCCCAGGCCGATCCGTCGCAGCTCCCAAGTGGAAGCCCGCCAGGCGATGTCGTCACGTCGTCGCCAGCCCGCCTCGAGAGTCCACGTCAACGCCCGGATGCTCCCCGCTCGCATGACCTGCACGGGAAGCTTGCCACCCGCGTCGGGGACCTGGTGCAGCACCCACTGCACGTCGGCGATGGAGACCAAGAGCTGTCCCGACAGAGTCTGCAATTCATCCCCGGAAAGGAATCCCGCCGCCGCGGCACTCG
>CAIUHT010000685.1 GCA_903898975.1 uncultured Planctomycetaceae bacterium | reverse complement strand
GAAGAATGCCGGATTGTCTCAGAGTTACTGACATAGTTCTGAGTTCCAACATCAATCCTCCAGTTCAACATTCCAGTACGCCTCGCTCAAGAACTTCGACCAACTCTCGATCTTGGCGCTCCGATAGGCGTACATGGGCTGCCAGTTCGGCTTCACCGGGGCCTTCCGGAGGGGCATGCGCGCCTCCGCAGGCGTCCGGTCAGCCTTCCGCAAGTTGCAGGGGAGGCAGGCCAACACGCAGTTCTCCCACGTGCTGGTGCCACCCCGCGATCGCGGCTGGACGTGATCAATGGTCAGGTTCGCCGTTCCAGGCTGCACACCGCAGTACTGGCACGTCGCGTGGTCCCGGGCGTACAGGTTCCGCCGGCTGAACGCCACCGCGTTCCGGGGAACGCGGTCATAGCCGCTCAGCGTGATCACCTCGGGCAATCGCACCCGAAATGTCACCGCCTGCAGGAAGAGCTCGTCCTCCTGCGGAACCAGCTTGGCCCAGTCGGCCCACGAGTACTGCTGAAAACTGGTCGGGTCCACAATGCGGGCCCGGTCGGCGGCGACCAATGTCAACGCGCGGGCCACCGACGCCACACCCACGGGCTGCCAGACCCGGTTCAGCACCAAGGTGGGCCGAGACAACATCGCCACCATCGCACCGCTCCTTTCAGAATCAAGGGGTATTCGAACGGGATCGAACCGTCGCCTGCGAGTTCACAGCCCGCCGTGCAGACCACTACACCACGAACACCACACATCACGCACACGCGCCCCAGGCACCACACCAGGAGCGGAAGGGGTGGGATTCGAACCCACAAGGGGTTGCCCCCGTCCGGCTTCCAACCGGATCCCGTCCCCAATCGGGTCGCCCTTCCTCCAAATGCCTCACCGGGCGAAGACGTGTCACCACGCCTCCCCCTTCCTCCACGAACACCCCGACCAGGATTCGAACCCGGAATACCCCGGTAGAAGCGGGGTGTGATCTCCGTTTCACCATCAGGGCCCCTGTCACGCCGGCCTGTCAGCGGAAGGCTGGAGATTCGAACCCCAATCCCCCAGTTGCTGGGAGAACCGCGTTAGCACCGCGGCCCGGCCAACCGTATCCGGCTGCCTTCCACGCTCTTCAATGGACCCACCGGGAGTTGAACCCGATCCTCCGCCACGCCAGGGCGGCGTCTTGCCGTTCGACCATGGGCCCGCACTTGTCTCTCCTCACTCGCCTGCCTCTCCTCACGCCGTGGCACACCCCACTTCCCCTCGTCGAGGGAGTCAGCGGCCAGTGGACTGCCGGGGAATTGAACCCCGATCTCCTGGTTGCGACCCAGATGTCTTTCCTTTGGACCAGCAGCCCTTGCTGAAATCTCCACCGGCAGATGGAACACGAACCTGTGCCGGACTCCTGTGCCATCACAACCCGCGAATGCTCCTTCCCTGGCGCCCCAACACACACTCCTTCGCGGTTCCGCTCCTCCACGTCTGCAGGGCAATTCGCACGCCTCGGCAAGCCGTGTCGATTCCCCCATTCGTGATCCTGGGTGAGGTCGAACCCACCATCGCCGGCTGAACAGGCCAGCACCCTGCCGCTGGTCGACACAACCGCTTCATCCCCACGCGAACGACCTCACCCTGGCTGCATCAAAAATGGTCCCGGATGGAATCGAACCATCCTCTCCGGCATGTCATACCGGCGCCCTGCCGCTGGACGACGGAACCGTTACAAAGAACACTGCCGTGAGATCGTTCGCCGGCGTTCCAGTGGTCGCGGATGGAATTGAACCAACGTTTCCGGTATGTGAGACCGGCGTCCTGCCATTGGACGACGCAACCGAACCCAGAGTGGTTGGAGCGGGATTTGAACCCGCAAACGACTGGCTCTCGACCAGCCGGCTTTGCCTGTTTGCCTACCCAACCGCTGCCAACTCCAGCACCCACAGCTTTCCCACGAATGCAGGCCCCGGTATCGAACCGGGAGAGCTGGCCTTATGAGGGCCAGTCGGGCACCTGCCCCGCCTGCAAACCAACACGCACCCCCCGCCTGTCCACCCTCTGCTTCCAAGCCTCTCCACCGCGGCCAATCGAAGACAGCGTGCTGCCAACCCACAGCTGGGCCAGAACTAACAGCGACACTGCAAGAATCTGACTGCCACACACAGGGACGCCTTGAAACAGTGACACCTCAAGAACAAGTGACACCTGAAGAACAAGTGACACCTGAAGAACAAGTGACGCCTGAAGAACAAGTGACGCCTGAAGAACAAGTGACGCCTGAAGAACAAGTGACGCCTGAAGAACAAGTGACCAAGAGAAGATTCGAACTTCCAAGCCCTGACGGGCACGGCTTCCTGAGAGCCGGGTGTCTGCCAATTCCACCACTTGGTCAAATGACAGGCGGCTGCGGGGTGTGAATCCCGCAGGTCGCCCGCTGCTCGCCAGACATTCCCCAGAACACTTCTGAGAGAATGCCTGAAGTGCGTTGAGACGGATTTGCACCGCCACAGCCAGGAGGCGGGTGGGTTACAGCCACTTGGGCTCGCTCATGCCCAGGTCAACGCAGGTTGTCGAAGTCGCGCGGGTGGGATTCGAACCCACATCTTCCAGGTGTTTGAGACCTGTCGCTTTGCCAGTTTGCCACCGCACGAAACAAGCACCTCAGAGGGGATTTGAACCCCCGATCTCCACATTGACAGTGTGGCGTCCACTCCGGGCTGAACCACTGAGGTAGAACAGGATCGACTCACCCCAGCCAGTCGAGTCACCGCCTGGCTTTTCACCGGACGAACTCCCCGCTGGTTCACAAGCGATCCCGAGATGCGAGAGTTGGAGTCGAACCAACATTGCAGCGTTCAGAGCGCCACTTCCTACCGTTGGAAGATCTCGCAATGATCTGTGCCCTCCGCGGCCCGGCACCGGGGCCTCTGTGTCCTCCATTGCGGGAGCTGGAATCGAACCAGCGCCTCCAGGTTCAAAGCCCGGCATCGCGACCAGCCGCGACTGTCCCGCAGACCTCTCCCCCTTCCCTGCCCGCCAGTCCCTCGCATGAACTCTCTGTCCCCGGCGAAGAATTCCTCTATCAAGGTCTTGCGCCAGACCAGCCGACCGATCCTTGCCTGACAGAAGCCCGGTGGCGGGATCTCGCGAACCACGCCACCGGGCCGACTCCTCGAAGAGCGCGCTGCGGGAATCGAACCCGCCTGACCAATGTGGAAGACTGGTGCCTAAGCCGACCGGCCCAACGCGCATCTGAACAACAACAACAACAACTCAGCGGAAGCCGTGGGACTCGAACCCACAACGCGGGTCAACGGCCCGCGCTACCCGTGTTCGAGACGGGCTCCTGATCCAGCCGGATGACTTCCGAAACAGCTGTGGTGGCAGGATTCGAACCTGCATCGAGCTCATTAACAGTGAGCCATCTTGCCGTTGGACCACACCACAATCGAACTCCCTGCAGTCAGCGCGGACGGATTTGAACCGACGTTCTCGTGCTCCCGAAGCACGCGGATTTCCAGGCTTTCCCACGCGCTGATTGGCAACCCCCCCTCAGGCACAGCTCGCGTACCCAAGAGGCTGTCGCCCCACATCCAGTGCACTCAGCGAGATTTGAACTCGCGCTTCCGCCATGGCAAGACGGCATGCTGCCACTACATCACGAGTGCGTTCTGAGCCTCCTGCCGGGAGGCGTCACCTCAAGCACCGAGTGGGACTCGAACCCACGTCTCCGCATTACGGGTGCGGAGTCCTGGCCGCTGAACGATCGGTGCAACCTTCCCCAGTGGGACCGGACGGGCTTGAACCGTCACCGCTCGGGTAAGAGCCGAGTGTGCTGCCGCTAACACCTCGATCCCGGAAACTCCACGACGCAGATGCCAATGGGGCCGGAGGGATTCGAACCCCCACCGTGCGGATTAAAAGTCCGCCATGCTTGGCCGTTACACCACAACCCCGGTGTGGAACCAAGGCTGCGTTTTCGCCGAATCTGCTGGTGCATCGTCTGGCCTCACTCCCCTGCAATGTCCTTGTGATGACCTCTCACCCAGAAGCAGGTCCCGCCGCGGGACACTCACCCTGTCTCACTCCCAAGTCGGGATGGCCGGATTCGAACCAGCGACTCCGTGGTCCCAAACCACGTGGGGTACCACTCCCCTACACCCCGCCTTGCACACCACAAATGACCCATGAGGGATTCGAACCCTGCCTCCCCGCATTGAGAGAGCGGTGGTCTCACCAGAAACCGAATGGGCCTTGTTGATTGCCAGGTTCCGTCCCCTGCAACCCTCCCCACGCTTGGACCACGAACGCCGTCTGCAGCCGACACCCGCGACCGCCGAACGACGCCCTGTCCCCCCCTGTCGTCACGCACACCTCCAGCCACTCGCTGCCAGTTCGGCCGCGTTGGCGACAACATGTCCGCATGTGGCTGGCCCAGTCACCCGAATCAGAGCGGATGGATTTGAACCATCGATCTCCTGGTCCCCG